>JAQCNG010000145.1 GCA_028275145.1 Halovenus sp.
GCTGCGCCCCGTAGGGCCCGGTATCTTGTCTCAGATACCGTCTCCGGGCTCTGACTCTCATCACCCGTACCGATTACTGGCACGGTGGGCCGTTACCCCACCGTCTACCTAATCGGCCGCAGCCACATCCTGTGGTGCCGCAGCGCAACTTTTGGACTTCCTCCACTCCAGGATGGAAGCCCTATCGGGGATTAGCCTCAGTTTCCCGAGATTATCCCCGTCCACAGGGCAGTTTGGCCACGTGTTACTGAGCTGTTCGCCACGGGTCTAAACCCGTGCGACTAGCATGGCTAAATCGGATTCCGATAGCAATGGCCTCCGGCAGGATCAACCGGAATGTACCCACCGAGTAGGTGGGTGGTAGGCGGGAGCACACGTAATGTGTGCGTTGTTCGGGACACGCCGAAACCGACCGGGTGTCACCGAACTACCAGAGCTGACATCAGATCTCATCTATACGGCGGACCGCAGGGGTGAGATCCTCATTCCTTCGGATTTCATCGTAGGACACTGGAGGGTATAAACCCTTCGAGTTGGCCCACAACGTCGTCCAGTTCGGGACGTCGGTGGTGTGGTCCGCGTCGCGGACCACCTCGCGTCCCGCGGCGTTCGCATTAGTACAAGATGGGAGGGTACAACTTAAGCCCGTCGAAGAAACCCCGATACGGCATGCGGTCCCACGGCACGATTCGGCCGCCTGTGACCCCGGAGTGTCGGGGGGACAACAACACGACAGAGCGTCTGCTGCTCGAGTAACGGTGCCAGGTGTCACGTGGCCGGAGAGCGGCCGGTCATCCCGCGCAGCGTGCGCTCGGTCGGGCCGAATGAGAGCCACGCGTTCGGTATCTGGGGGCGCACGCATTTCAGCCCTCGCTGTCTGGCCTGCTCAGATAGTCGTAAGGGCTATTGCGACGGCGCACACCCGCCACAGTATGCAGAACTGGCAGGCAACGGCGGCCGACGGCCGGGAGACGGAGCTGTCGCTGCCGGGGGTGCCGTCGTTGTTTGCCGGCAGCCAGACTGTCGAGTACCGGACGACGCTGCCCGACCCACGCGACCCGGGAGAGGACGTCGCCGTGCTCACACTGCGGGGACTGTACGCACACGCCGAGGTGGCCGTCGAGGGGCGACTCGACGGCGAGGGTGTCGTGAAACACGACTGTTATTTCGTGCCGCTGCGTGTCCCGTTTGTTCCGGACCGAGAGACGGAGGTGACTGTGACCTGCCACGCGCCGGCGGACCGCTTCGGTGGTATCCACAACACAGACCGCGTGCCGGACGAACAGACCGTCCCGGGGGTCTGGTGGGACGTCTCCGTCGACACCGGCCCGCTCCCGTACCTCGAGAACGTCGCGGTCCGCCCGGAGCAGTCCGACGACGGACCGGTTCTGCGGGTGCAGACGTCGGTACTCACCGACGGCCCGTGTTCCGACCGACTCACCTACTCGGTCAGACCGGCGGGACAGTCCCGGGGTGGAGGCGCGATGGAGCGCGAGCGCGTGGAGGCCACCGGGGCGGGCCGGACGACACTCGAGCGGACGGTCCCACTGCGTGACCCCGCGCCCTGGTGGCCACGGGGGGTCGGCGAGCAGAACCGCCACGTTCTCCGGGTCAAACTCGGCGACCAGGAGCAGACGGTCACGTTCGGGGTTCGCGACGTGGCCCTCGACGACGGCTCGCTGCTGGTCAACGGCGAACGCGTCCCGATCCGCGGTGTCAACCTGCTCGACGGCGACCCGGCGGACGTCGAGCGGGCGCTGGACGTGAACGCGAATCTTGTCCGCGCACACGCGCACGCGGTGCCCACCGCACTGTACGAGGCCTGCGACGAGGCGGGGTTGCTCGTCTGGCAGGACCTCCCGCTCACCGGCCCGGGCGCGTTCGACGTGGCCCGCGGGCGAACACTCGCGGATGCACTCGCGCGGCGGGCGGCCCGTCACCCGAGTGTCGCCGTGTACGCGGCCCACGACGACCCGATGCGCGTCGCGTCGGGGCTCGGCGGCGGCCTGCTCGACCGACTGCGACTGCGCTGGCGGGCCTGGCGCGCGGACTACGACGACGGGGCGGCGACCGAACTCGCGAGGGCACTGCCGGACCCGGCCGTTCCCGCCGTCGGCGGGCCGGGGCTTGGCTGTTCGGCGGCCGCGTACTACCCCGGCTGGCGGTACGGCACACCCGGGGATATGGGGTGGCTGCTCGAGCGCTATCCCGCCGACGTTGTCGCCGAGTACGGCGCGGCCGCGCCGGGTCCCGATGTCGACCCGCGTGCGCACACGGACAGAGACTCGACAGTGCCCTGGCTGGCAGACGACGGACAGACCACGGCCGACGAACCAGACGCGGCACGGGCGTACCAGGCCCGACTCGTCGAGACAGTCGGCGGGTCGCTCCGGCGCGGACGTATCGACGCAGTCGCGTTCTGTCTGCGCGACGCCGGCGAGGGTGGCTTCGGCGTCTACAGCCGCGACGGCGAGGCAAAGCCCGCTCGTGACGCGCTCGCGCGCACCTTCGAACCTGTCCAGGCGTTCCTCGGGGACCCCCCACCCGGCGAGACGCCGGTGGTGGTCGTCAACGACACCGGACGGGCCGTGCGTGCGACGCTCCGGTGGCAGGCCGGCGACGCTGGGGACACCCTCGACGTGAGCGTCGACGGCGGTGCCACCTGGTCGGGCGGCCCCATCTCGGTTCCCACCGCCGCCGAGACGGTCACCCTCGAACTTCTCGGGGACCAGGTCCAGAGCACGAACACGTACGAACTGTGAGCGCCGGCCCCCGGTGTCTGCCCCGCGTCTGACGGCCCGCGAGGGACCGACTGTCGTCTGTCGGTTCCACTTTCGCCCCGGATGGCTCGGTTATATACCGCGCGGACCCCAGGAAACAGATAGAGGGCTTTGCCCTCGGTGTCACACGTTCCCTGTCGAGAATCACGATGAAAACGACCACACCGACTGTCGGGACCTGTCCGGTCTGTGGGGCGGGCGTCGCCCGAACAGACGTGCTCATCGAGTACGAAACAGACGGCAGACCCGCCGCGTACGCGGAGTGTCCCGACTGCCGGGCGGTCGTCGACCCGCTCGACGCATGAGGCTTCTCACCCGACTCCGTGCCGCCGCGCCCCGGAGCAGCACAGAGAGTGTCGACGCTGTGGAACAACTGTCGGGCCGGACACCGACAGTTGCCCGGCGCGTGAGGGTGGTGATATCACCCGGTACCGGATTCGCTGACGGTGTCCGCGGGACTTAACCGGCCCGGGCGCGCAGTATCGACCAATGAGTCGCCTCACACAGGTACACGAGGACCACGGTGCCACCGTGACCGAGCGGGGCGGGCACGAGGTGGTCGCACACTACGGCCGACCGGAGCGGGCCCACCAGGCGGTCCGCAACGGTGTCGGCGTCATCGAACACGGGGCCGACGTGCTGGTGGTCACGGGCGAGGACCGGGTGGCGTACGTCGACAACGCCATCTCGAACAACGTGCCGACCACGGACGGTCGGGGCGTGTACGCGCTGTTGCTCACCCCGCAGGGACGCATCCGGACGGACATGTACGTCTACAACGCCGGCGAGCGCCTGCTCGTGGTGTTGCCGCCCGGAAAGGGCGACCCAGTCGGCACCGAGTGGAGCGAGAAGACGTTCATCCAGGACGTCGACATCGAGGTGGCGACGGACCGCTTTGCGGTCTTCGGGGTCCACGGACCGAACGCGACGGAGAAACTGGCGAGCGTGCTCACGGAGACGACACCCGAACAGCACCTCCGGTTCGTCCGCGGGTCGCTGGGCGACGCCGGCGTGACGGTCGTCCGGACGGACGGACTCACCGGGGAGGAGGGGTACGAGGTCATCTGCGGGGCAGCGGACGCCCGCGAGGTGTTCGACACGCTCGAGACACGCGGCCTGAACGCCGCGCCCTTTGGCTACCACACCTGGGAGACGCTCACCCTCGAGGCCGGCACACCGCTTTTTCAGTCGGAACTGGACGGTGCAGTGCCGAACAACCTCGGACTGCACGTCGCAATCGACTACGAGAAGGGCTGTTTCGTCGGCCAGGAGGTCGTCTCCCGGGTGGCAAACCGTGGGCGACCAACAAAGCAACTGCTCGGTCTGCGGACCGAGGCGGTGGCCGAGTCCGACGCGGCGGTGTTCGACGGCGACGAGAGCGTCGGGTCGGTGACCCGCGCCTGCGAGAGTCCAACGCTGGGTGAACCCGTCGCACTCGCCCTGCTGGACCGCGGTGTCGACGAGCAGGTCGGCGAGGCGGGCGCGCTCACGGTCCGGGTCGACGGGGAGGAGCGGACCGCAACGGCCGTCGGGTTGCCCCTCGTCGAGGGGTCGGACCGCTCGGAACGGCTTCCGGGCGGAGAGACACCGACCGGGGACTGACCGTCCCCACGAGCGGTCAGCGGAGGGTCACCGGCCGGAGACAAACTGACCTCACGAGCGGTCAGCGGGGAGTCACCGGCCGTTCTGTTCGGCGGTGTTGGTTGCTCTGACGGCGCTGCGGTTATGCACTCGGGCCACATCACTCCACTCAGTATTTTTAACCTCGGGCACGTAGGATGTATCGATGACGGATCTCGTTCTGTACGAACTGAGCGGTTGCCCGTACTGCGCGAAGGTAAAGCGAAAACTCGACGCCCTCGGCCTGGAGTACGAGTCACGCATGGTGCCACGGAGTCACAGCGAGCGCGACGAGGTCGAGGCGGTCAGCGGTCAGACCGGCGTTCCGGTGCTGATCGACGAGGAACACGGCGTCGACGGGATGCCCGAGAGCGACGACATCGTCGCGTACCTGGAGAAGACCTACGCCTGACACTGCCGGTTTCGACGCGGTGACAGACACGCAAATCTCGAAAAGCGTTTGGGGCCGGGCCGGGTAGTGCCAGTATGCTTCGGTACATCGGGCTACTGCTGCTCATCCCGCTGCTCGATGCCATCCTGCTGGTGGTGCTCGCCGGGTTCGTGCTGAGCTGGCAACTCATCGTGTTGCTGGTTGTGCTGACGGCACTGGTCGGGATGTTGCTGGCTCGCTTCGAGGGGCGACACACCATCCAGAAGATACAGACCAAACTCGCCCGGGGTGACCCACCGACCGACGAACTCATCGACGGCGGACTCCTGCTGGTCGCCGGTGCGTTCCTGCTCACGCCGGGGCTGGTGACGGACCTGCTGGGATTTCTCTTTGT
>JAQCNG010000147.1 GCA_028275145.1 Halovenus sp.
TCGGTGTCCATCTCGATGGGCGGGAACGTGTCGTAGTGCATCGGGAAGGCGTAGTCGACATCGAGCCAACCGGCGGCGATGGCGGCCTGGCGGGGCCCCATCGTGAAGTGGTCGCCGGCGGGCAGGGCAGCGGCGTCGGGGTCGAGGTACGCGCCGATCACCTCGCGCATCTCGGTCATCAGCGCGGTGTCGCCGGCGTGGTAGAACGTCGTCGAGTCGGTGTCACCGAGTGCCGTCGGCGCCGTGTCCGAGATGATGTACCCCACCGGCATCCCCAGTTCCACCTCGTAGCCGGTGTTTGCGCCGTTTGTGTGGTCCCCGCGGTGCATCGTGATGTGTGCGTCGCCACACTCGACAGTGCCGCCGAGGTTCATCCCCATCCCGGCGACGGCGTCGTCGAAGCCGAGTTCGTCCGCGGCAAAGGCGGCGAGTTCGGGCACCGCCACCAGTGTCGCGTCCGAGAACGGTTCCGCGTGGCCGATGTGGTCGGCGTGGCCGTGGGTCAACAGCACGTAGTCGGGCGTCTCCAGATCCGCCGGCGACAGCTCTGTTTTCGGGTTGTCGAAGAAGGGGTCGATCAGCAGGCTGGTCTCCCCGAGTTCGACGTGCCACGTCGAGTGGCCGTGCCATGTGAGTTTCATTGCATCCTCTGGTTCGCGTGCTCGCCACTTAATCACTGCGAGAGGAGTGTTCGGCCCGCTCCGGGGGGCTGTGACCGCTCGCGGGTCCGCGGTGTGCCCGAGGGCGTACCCCCGGCACAACGCTCAAGTATCTGACGTGGTATCGATACACATGACCCGTGTCCTGTTGCCGGTCGACGACAGAGAGCACGCGCGCCGGGCGTGTTCGCTCGCCACAGGGCTGTTTCCCGGCGGAACGTTCGTGTTGTTGCACGTCGTCAACCCCTCGGACGCGGGGTACAGCCGGGAGTCCGCGATGCCGAGTGCCGCGGAGGACTGGTTCGAACAGCGCACGGAGAGGGCACAGAAACTGTTCGACAAGGTAGAGGCCCACATGCAGGAACAGACCGAGGAGGCTCCGGTCACCACCGAGCGCCGGACCGAGGTGGGCCAGCCCGCACGAACAATCGTCGAGCAGATCGAGGGCGGTGAGGTCGACCACGTCGTGATGGGCAGTCACGGCAGACGCGGCATCTCTCGGCTACTGCTCGGCAGTGTCGCCGAGACGGTGGTCCGGCGCTCGCCGGTCCCGGTGACTGTCGTCCAGTGATCTGGGCGTTTCGGGCCGTGAGACGGCGCGGTGTTGTTTTGGGTGTTCCCGGAAACCGTGGGACGAGGACAGATGCGACTCACACAGATCAAACGCGGTCTCGGTATGACGGTCGACAGTTTCGCTACGATACGGAGAAACCCCAAACTGCTGGTGTTTCCGGTGCTCGCGGGGGCCGGCGCGGTTGCCTTTCTCGCGCTCCTGTTCGGGTCGACACTCGGGGCTATCGTCGGTGTCGAGGGGGTCGAGGCTGTCGAGACGGGGACCGCACTCGAGGAAACGGTGTCAGACAACACGGGGATCATCGTCGCCGCGGCCTTTCTGGGGTATCTCAGCACGACGTTCGTCTCGGTGTTTTTCACCGCGGCGCTCGTTGCCGAGTCGCGGGAGGCTTTCGCCGGGAACGGCGTCAGTCTGAGACGCGGTATCGCCGCCGCCTGGGGCGCGAAGTACCAGTTGCTGGCCTGGGCGGTGGTCGCCGCAACGGTCGGTATCATCATCGACGCGATAGAGAACTCCGACTCGATAGTCAGCGATGTGTTCGCCGCGGTGTTCGGGGTCGCCTGGAGTATCATCACGTTCCTTGTGGTGCCGGTGGCGGTGCTCGACGAGGACTCCTCGGTCCGAGGAATGTTCACACGGAGCGGCCGGACGTTCAAGCAGAACATCGGCGAGACAATCGTCGGGGTGTTTGCCCCCCGCATAATCGGCGGCGCAATCGCGGTGCTCACAATCGGTGCCGTGGTCGGACTGCTCGAACTCGGAGTGACGGGACTGGTGGTGATTCCGGTGCTGGTCGTCGGTCTCGTCGCCTCGCAACTGCTCTCGATGACGATCAGTGGCATCATAAAGACCTCACTGTACGTCTACGCCACCGATGGCAGGCGGCCCAGTGGGTTCGACTCGAATCGGTTCGACTCGATACTCGGCAACTAGCCCGGCGGCAACCGACCCGGTCCCGACCCGCTCGAACGCTACTATCTCGCGCCCTTGCCGTGCTGTCCACGGTCGCGACCCGCTCGGTAGGTCGACTGTTTCTCTGAACCGGCGCGGTGAGTGGTCCGGTGACACCACACGCTGTGGCGTTTGCCGGAGGCGTGGTCACACGAGAGCGGGGTTGCCACTGCCGGAGCGAGCACGCGAAAAAAGTAACAGGGGTATGGGTTGGAGGTAGCGTCAGTGAGCTCACGCGGTCGCGGCGGGGGCGTCCTCGTCGGCCTCGGCCGGTGCGGGGTCGTCCTCGTCGGTTGTTCGGAACCGGTACACGCCGTACGCGGCGGCGGTGATTGCGGCTGCGATGCCTGCGAGTCGGGGTTTACTGAACTGCATACACGAGTATGGCCCGGCGAGAAGCATAAACACCCCCGGGCCGTGTCAGAGGCAGAAACACCGCTCCCGGGTCCGAGGGTGTCGGCCGGGGCTGGCGGTCGGCGGCGACCGGACCCGCAGATTCATAATCGATTGGTGCGTACGCCCGGATATGTCACCCGGCCGGGAGCCGTCCTCGGAGTTGGCGAGGTTCACAGCACGCGTGTTCAAGGAGGTCGGAGGGTGGGGGCTCATCATCGTCGGCCTGCTGGTCGGGGCGAGTGCCCCAACCGCGTCGGGCACAATCGTCGCGGTGATATTCGGACTCGTCGCCGCCCTGCTGATGGTGCTTTACGGCGCTGTCGTCGCGCCCTCTGTCCGCAAGCGCGTGGACCACCGTCACTCGCTCGGGTCGTTCGGACGGAGCCCAGTCGTCGAGCGGCGCACCATCCGCCCGGGGGAGCACTGTCACGAGCGGTGTGTCGTCTGTGACTCGAACATCGAGGCCGGCCTCGTGCGGCGCTACCGGGAGGATATCACCGTCGCCGGGGTTCCGCTACTCTTTGGCTCGAACAGTCACAACCACTACTGTCTGGACTGTGCCCGCGCCGAGATGGGGGGACTGACACACAGTGCCGACAGCGGCGCCCACGTCGCCAGCGTCAACGAGCAGCGGGACCCACTCGACGAGGAGGAGCGGGATATAGAGACCGAGTCAGTCTGACTCTCCGACGCCTGCGCCGTCGCGTGGGAGTCTCACCGCGAGGGGTTCAGTGCGGCCCCGAGCGACGGCACGTTGATCTCCTGCATCTGTTCGACGTAGCCCCAGTCGTTCTCGGCCCACTCCTGTGTGACACCCGA
>JAQCNG010000160.1 GCA_028275145.1 Halovenus sp.
CTCCGACTCCGCGCTCCGGTCGCCCCCGGCCAGTCGCTCGATGAACCCCTCGTTTGCCATCCCGCCCCCGGTCCCGGCGTAGTCTGGCTGGCACGGCGTCCCGTCGCGCAGCGTCCCCCCGTAACCGTGTGGCGACACCGGGTTGAACAGGGCCAGTGACGACACCTCGTCTGGATGCTCGATTGTGTAGCGCATCGCGACACCGCCGCCCGTCGACCACCCCACGAGCGCCGCCCGACTCAGGTCGAGGGTTCTCACCAGCGCCCGGAGGTCCTCGGCAAAGTCCCGCAACCCGCGGGTCGCGTCGATCGGTCGGCGCTCGGAGCGGCCGTACCCCCGCAGGTCCGGTGCGAGAGCCCGGTAGCGGTCCGGCAGGTCCGCCAGCAACTCACCGAAGAACCGCGAGGAGGAGGCGTTTCCGTGGACGAACACCACCGGCACACCGTCGTCGGCCCCGCTCTCTATGAGGTGTGTTTCGAGACGGTCCGTCGACACTGTCCGGGACGTGACGCCGTTGGGAAGCGAGCCCATGTGCGCCCGTACGCACAATCATCAGATAAAGACAGGGGGCCGTCGCCGTGTTCGGACGGCACTCTCCTTGCCCTTAGCAATCGGGCGGTCCCCAGGTTGTTCGCCGGGAGACCTGTGGTTGTCACCGCGGTGGCCCGTTACTCGTCGTCGAGGTAGCTTCCGTAGTCCACCTCGACCCAGTAGACCTGGCCCTCGTACCGGACCACGTACTTCCCGGTGTCGTCTGTCTCCTCGACGGCCTGGTGTGTCCGGAACCGGTCGACCAGTGAGTCGAACCCGCTGTTGTCCGAGTCATCGATGTAGTTTGTGCCGTTGAGCGCGTTCTCGAGGATACCACGCTCGTTCTCCGAGAGGTTGGAGAGTTCGAACTCGTACTGCTCACGCAGGCTAGTCGCGTACTCGCCGGCGCTCTCCGCGACGACTGTCGAGTTGTACTGGTACACGGTCAGCGTCTCTTGGGTCGCCTCGACACCGACCGAGTAGGTCTCTCCCTCGTACCGAACGGCGTCGTACTCCTGGTCGGTCACCAGCACCGACGGGTCGGTCTGGTTCTCGGTGTAGGTGCCGACAACCTCGAACTCGTACCCCGGTTCCAGCACGTCCTCGGGCGGTTCCGGTCTGTCCAGCAGCCCATCGACCGCGCGCTGGTCGACCGCGGGCAGGTCGGCGTAGTCGACTACCGCTCCCTCGACGGTGGTGGCGTTGTAATCGACACGGAGCTCGACCGCGTAGCCCTGCTGGGTTCCGGTCTCTGTGTACGAGATATCGTAGAACCCGCCATCGTAGCTGAACGTCTGCTGCTGGTCGACCGGGGGACGGTCGTCGACTGCGGTCACGGTCCCGTTCTGGATTGCGTCACGCACCAGTGCTCTGTCCTGTCCCGGTTGGAGGGTGTCGAGGTCACTGCTGGCCTGCTCTGCGAGCGAGCTGTTGTCCGCGGGGTCCATGCTGATCGACCCCTCGCCGGAGCACCCGGCGGTGGCGGCGAGGAGGGCAACCAGCGCGAAAGCGAGGAGTTTCCGTCTGTCCATACACTGTGTTACCCCGGGCTACTGTGAGTGTGTTGTGCGACGTTTCACAGCCCGAAACAACTGTTAGTTTTTTACGACTGGCGGGGCTGAACCCGACGTATGGACGACAGCGACCGCTCTCTCGGCGACAGGTTCGCCGACGTTCTGGACAGCGTCGGTCTGGAGAATCTTACCGACGATTACCGCGAGCACAAAAACGAGGCGGACGAGGCGCTCGAACGCGCGTTCGCCGGCGACACGGAGGATTTGGCCGCCGTTCCGGAGCTGGCGGAGGTGGACAAGGTGAACGTCCACCGAAACAACAACGACGTGCTGGTTCCGGTGGTCACCGTTGTCTTCTCCGGGGCAGGTGAACCGCGTCTGGGCCGGGTCTGGGAGATTACCGGCGAGATTCTCCGGACGGTGTCTCCGGTCTTTCGCGAGGAGTTTATGAGGCACGTCGACGTGCAGTTTGCATACACCGACAGCGACGAGACAACCGCCATCTTCCGTCGAATCACCGCCCAGCCGGAGCTGTTCGACTCGTCTGTCCCCGTCGATACTGCCGACCTCCGTGCACGCGTCGAGGCAGGCGACGACGGGGACGACGGCGTGCCACCGGTGAACTGGCAGCGCTTCGACGCCGACTCACCGGCGGGCTCCGGTTCGTACGCGGGTCCAGCACCGATATACGACGCCGCCTCCCGGGCGTCAAACAGCGCGGTCAGTCGGTGTCTCGACGACTACAACAGCGCGGTGTACGGCGGAGCAACCGGGACGTTCTGACCGCTGGCTACACTGTCCTCGCTCCTTCACCGCCACAGGTCAGCCCAGACTGTCCCGGACCGTCCGGAGTTCGAGACTGTCGTCGACCGACAGCGTCGGTCCGGCGCCGACAGACAGACTCCCGAGCAGGCTCACCTGTCTGTGCTGTAAGAGCACCGCAACTGTGAGACGCAGTGTCAGGTCGGCCATCCCGGCCCCGAGACAGTGCCGGGAGCCGACGCCGTAGGGGATGTAGGCGAACTCGGGGGCCGCCTGTGCTGGCTGGTGTTCCCCCGGCAACGCCGACTCCCCGGTGAGCCACCGGGCGGGTCTGAACGCTGCCGGCTCCCGCCAGTGTTGCTCGTCCCGGTGGACCACCCACGGGGCGGGCACCACCACAGTTCCGGCGTCGATTCGATAGCTATCCAGCCTGGTGTCTGCCGTTGGCTCCCGGAAGAGGAGATACTGGGGCGGGTACAGCCGGAGTGTCTCCTTGACCACCGCATCGAGGGCCGGGAGTCCGGTGATATCGTCGGGGGTGGGCCGTCGACCACCGACCACACGCTCCAGTTCGGCCCGGACCGCCGACTGGACGCCGGGACTGTCGCCCAGCAGGGCGAGCGCACACGAGAGCGCCGTCGCCGTCGAGTCGTAGCCGGCAAACAGCAACGCGATCAGTTCGTCCCGTATCGTCGCGGGTTCCATCCCGGCACCGAGCATGATCTCGAGCAGCGAGCGCTCACCCTCTCCGTCGGCCACACTCAGAGTGCGACCGTCGGCCCTCGCGGCGGCGTCCTCGACGACAGCGTCCAGTTCCTCGTGCAGTGTCGTCACTGCCCGGCGAAACCGGCGGTTCGTCGGTGTCGGCACCGACTCGGGCAGATACGTCGACACCGACTGCAGGTCCATCCGCGCGAGGATGTCCTCGGCGGCCCTGTGGACCGGTGTGTGCTCCCCGTCGAACTCCAGTCCGAAGAGCACCCTCGCAAGAACATCGAGAACGAGCGAACGACACTCCGCGACCAGTCGAATCGGGCTGTTGTCGGGCCACTCCCGGACGCGCTCGGTGGTCCGCTCGACCACCGTGGGGGCCGCGCTCGCGACCCGCTGGCGGGTAAACGCCGGCTGGAGGGTCTCGCGCCGGTCGCGCCACTGCTCGCCCTCCAGCAGGACGAGACTGCCACCCTGCAGGCTCCCGAGTCTGTCCCGGACCAGGTCGGCTTTCCGGTATCTGTCGCTGTCGGTCGCGAGCACCTGCCCGATAGCCTCCGGAGACGTGACCAGACAGACCGTTCGGCCGGCAACGTCGAGACGGCAGACCCCCTCCGGGCGCTGCCCCCACCGGGAGAGTGCTCCGAGCGGGTCCCGGAGCAAACGCGGGATGTGTCCCACCACCGGGAGGCGGCCGGGGGCAGACGGTGGCTTCTCGACCATCTGCTCTTTTTTTGTCCTGAGAGAACTAAACAGCGCCGAAAACAGCAGCGACTCATACGGTCGTTCGTGATTATTTTCGTGGCCACGTCACAGATACCGGTCTGTCAGGGCGTGATACACACAATTTGTTTCACCATGAGAATAAAGACTCACGAACGACCGTATGAGTGTCTCGGGCCCCGAACCCGGTCCGGGCGACGACCCGTCCAACTCACCACGGGGTCCTGTCCATCGACACGGCTGTTCGTGTTCACTCGCAGTCAGAGTCGAGTGGGTTCGGAGGGACGGTGCTTTCTCGGGTTGCTCGCTCTCTTGCCTGCGTGCGTGTTCGCTCATTGGGATTGGATGTCGAGTTCGGTTTCAGTTGTCTGGCGTCGCTGTTCGAACTCCTCCTCGGCGCTGGCCTGGTCGTAGTACTGCTTGATGACTGCAATCGAGGCGTTGACGCGCTCGGCAACCAGCGCAATCGGAACGCCGATGTTGAGCTGCCAGGTGATCGAGCCCGTCCGGATGGTGTGCGGCGAGCGCGATGATGGGCACTTCGAGGAGTGATTCCGCTCTGTCCACTCGCAGGTATCCCGGCGCTTGCCGTGGGGGCAAAGACATCCAGAGACAGGGCTGCGTCGCCAGGTAGGACCAGGCCTGCAGTGTTGTAAAGCTCGGCCGGCCCTGCCGTGTAGCGAACAGCGGCTCCCGGCCGTGCTCGTCGTGGCGGTCGTAGCGTTCGCGGGCGATGTAGAACTGGAGGACATCACAGACATCATCGGAGAGCCCAACCCAGCGCTCGGCTTCGTGCTTGTTCTTCAGCGGCGTGTCCGTCGCTGGTCGGTGACGGAACTCCAGTGCCTGCTCGTCCGGATGGAAGTCACCGAGATCGAGACCGCGAATCGCTGCGACGCGAGCCCCAGTGTGCCAGGCAACCTCCAGAAACGTGTGCATCGACGTGCCGTAGTGCTCTCGACTGTCTCGGAAGTACGAAAGCGCCTGTTCGGCGTGGTCCGGGTCGAGACGCTCCTCGCTCTGCTCCTCTTTTTTCGTCAGGTTGGGAATGTCGATGGACTCCAGCAAACTCTCGTCGACCACCTCCAGCACGACGAGATACTCAAGGAACAGCCGGAGGGTGTTCAGTCGGCCCTTGATTGTCGTGGGGGCGTACCCCTCGGAGTTGAGATCAAGCTGGTACTCGTCCAGCAAGCAAGAGTCCAGGTCACCAACGGTCGTCACATCGTGCTCGTCGCACCACTTGAGCCACTGTTTCAGCCGGTTGCGATAGCCTCTGACTGTCCGCTCTGTCGAATTGGTCTTCCGCTTCTGTATCCAGCGCTCGACGGCGTCTTCAAGCGCCCACTCGTCGGCGTCTGGCCGGCTCACCGCGGACCACCTCCACACTGCATCGCGGCCAGCCCATCGGCCAGTTCCGGCGCGTCGTTCTCGACGGCCTCGGCGGCCACCGCCCGCAAATCCTCGTCGACGATGCGCTGGCGGGTGTCGAGCGTGCCCACGGCGGTGGTCTATGCTGACGAGCGCGCGAGTCGCACGCGCTCGAATCCGGGACTGCGTCTCGGCCTACGACAGCACTGCCTCGCGGGCGGTCGATGCCTCGGCCGTACCCGATGTCTTAAGACCGGGCGCGCCGTTGGTTCTCATGTCGGAGTGGACCGACGCGACTCCGTGGATCCAGCACGGGGTCGCTGTTTTTTCGCGGCGAATCGACCCTGAGAGAGTCACGTCGGCCTTAGTGAGCAAATATCTGGCCACGCTAAAATAGTTTTGGGTAGATTTTTTGTTCATAGTAGCCTGATATAGAATTAAATAGAATGAAACAATGTGACTTTATTCGTGCTCGAAGCGACCTCAAAATGTGTCCGTCAGACAGCGTGCCAGTTGGATGACTGGGAGAGACGACATTATCCTTGAGTTTCTGGCGGATAGCGGTGCTGCTCACAACAAGAAGGGGATAGAGATAAATCTCGACTTGGAGAATAAAGACGCCTCTTACTCGACGATACAGCGACGACTGCCGAAACTGGAGGAGGCAGGTCTCGTAGAGCAAGTCAGGGAGGAAGGGGCTTGGTACAGAATCACGGAGAAGGGAGAGAAGTATCTTGAGGGCGAGGAGGACCTTCGGGATATGGACCTTGACGACTGACCTCATTCTGCCTCCCTGATGTCCAACATCTCGAACGCTTTCTGGACCCACGTCGGTGGCTCGGGCTCGGCAGCCACGTCGGTGATCGTGGTCGAGCGGCGGAACGCGGCTTCGCGCTCGTCGGTGAGGGTGTAGACCCAGCGTTCGCCGTCGTTCTTCAGCGTCAGCTCGGCAGCGTGGTCGGCGTCCGGGGTCTGCTCGATGACCGCCCGGACGCTCGTCTGTCGGTCGATGTCGATGCTGTCAGTGCGGACTGCCCTCGGCATATCTGGGGAGACTGGCGGGAGCGTAAAGGAAGTCGCGCGGGCGTGTCCGAAGTTGGGACTTCTGGAGCGCTATTCCGCCGTCTGAGTAGCCCCATCTGCCGCTGACCGGGAGTACGCCGAAATGTCCGAAAGTGTCCGAAGTGGTGCTGTCCGGCGGTTTCGAATGTCCGAAGGTCCAAGAGACTGCAAAAGATGTGGTCCCAGCTATGAAATAACCTTCGCTCATCTGTAGAAGTCAGTACTTAGGATTTTCTCGAACCACTGGTCTGTG
>JAQCNG010000161.1 GCA_028275145.1 Halovenus sp.
CCCGTGGAACGACTGGTGGTCCGAGAGCACAAACACCGGGTCCTCGGGCGGGTCGACGTCCGCGACGGGTCGGCCCGCCTCGTGGAGCAGGTGGACCGGCCCATCCGTGCTGTCGAGCGTCTCCGCGAACCCCATCCGGACGAGCGACAGCCCCGGTGACACCTCGACAGGGATGTGTCCGATTGCCCCCTCGCGCTCGTCGAGTGCGGTCCGGACGAGCGCGGCCGTCGAGCGCTCGTCGGGGTGCAGTCCCCGTAGCTTCGACCCGTCGAAGCGGACCGTGTACTCGTCCCCGAGCACGAGCGCGACGCGCGTGTCCGCCCGGATGTCGTGCGAGCGCAGGAGCGCGGCCGTCACCGAGCGGGCCAGCAGGTCCATCCGGCCCGCCCCCGGCAGGTCGTCGAGGGAGAACCCAGACTCGGTCGGCGCGTCGTGACCGACGACGACGAACGTCCTCACCACGTCAACCCCTCGTAGGTGATGCCCTCGCGCCGGGAGACGACTCTGCGCCCGTCGACCACGACGGGACTGGCCATCGCGTCGAACGCCCCGTCGAGCGCCCCGAACTCGTCCCAGTCGGTGACCACCACCGCGCCGTGTGCCCCCTCCAGGGCCGCCGGGGCGCTGTTTGCGTACTCGATGTCCGGGAACCGCTCGCGCATGTTCCCCGCCGCGACGGGGTCGTAGGCGACAACCTCCGCGCCCCGGTCGCCCAACCCCTCCAGTACGGGTATCGCCCGCGAGTTCCTGATGTCGTCTGTGCCGGGTTTGAACGCCAGGCCGAGCACCGCCACCCGCTTTTCCTCCACGTCGACGTGCTCGTCCAGCAGCGAGAGCAGTCGGCGGGGTTGCTCGTTGTTGACCGCGACCGCCGCGTCCAGCACCGCCGGTTCGTAGCCCGCCGCTCTCGCGGACTGCACGATTGCCTCGACGTCCTTCGGGAAACAGCTTCCCCCCCAGCCAACGCCGCTGCGGAGGAACCGCTCGCCGATGCGGTCGTCCTCGCCGAGCGCGTCGGCAACCTCGTAGGCGTCGACACCCAGCTCCTTGCAGATGTTGCCGATGTCGTTGATGAGACTCACCTTCGCCGCGAGAAAGGCGTTGTTGGCGTATTTCACCATCTCGGCCTCGCGCCGGCCGGTCTCGACGAGGGCCGTCTCGCCGGTGACCAGTGGCTCGTACAGTTCCCGGAGCAGTGTGGCCGCGCGCTCGTCGCCGTCCGTTCCGAGCACAATCTTGTCGGGGTCTCTGAAATCGGCGACTGCGGAGCCCTCGCGCTGGAACTCGGGGTTGACCGCCACGCCGAGGTCCTCGCCGACGGTCCGGCCCGAGGAGTCCTCCAGTATCGGGACGAGTCGCTCGTCGGTGGTCCCGGGGACGACGGTGCTTTTGACGACGACGAGGTGGTAGCCGTCGGTGGTTGCGAGCGCCTCACCGACAGAGCGGACGCCCGCCTCGACGGCCGAGAGGTCGATACCGCCGTCGGAGTTGCTCGGTGTCTGGATTGCCAGCATCGTCACGTCCGTCTCGGGAAGCACGTCGTAGGACGTCGAGGCACGAAAGCGTCTGCCGGCGTGTTCGGCCACCAGTTCGTCGAGTCCGGGTTCGTGAATCGGCGATTCCCCATCGTTGAGCGCCGCCACAATCCCCTCGTCGATGTCGATGTTCCAGACGCTGTTCCCGAGGTCCGCGAGACAGACACCGACCGTGGTGCCGACGTAGCCGCTCCCGACGATGCTGACGTTCATCACCAGTCCGTACTCCGCCGAGCGTCTTGAGAATTTTGTGTTCGCGGGGTCGACGCTACGGCGGCCGGCGAACGCCGGTTATCTCGAACCGGGTGCCACCGGGCCCGGTATCGGCAACCTCCACCGTCCAGCCGTGGGCCTCGACCGCACGTTCGACAATGGCGAGTCCGATTCCCGTGTTCGCCTCCGCGGGGCTGGTCGTGACACCCACCTCGAGGAGGTTGTCACGGACCCCTTCCTCGATGCCTGCGCCGTCGTCGGCGACGTAGAACCCCCCCGCGACCGGGCCGACGCTGACGGTCAACTCGCTGGGGCCGGTCTCCTCGTCGCGCGTGCCGTGCTGGACTGCGTTCCGGAGCAGCTGCTCCAGCAGCACCTCGACGGTGCGCTCGTCGGCCAGCACCGGTTCGACCGCCTCGACGGCCAGGTCGGCACCGTCCGAATCGATGCGGTCCCAGACACGCGCGGCGGCCCGCCCGACCTCCACCGGTTCGACCGCCTCGACGTCTGTCCTGCGGGCGAGTGTGACGGCGGTGTCGGCGATCGCGTTCGTCCGCTCGACCCCGGAGACGATGCGGTCGAGTTTGTCGGTGTCGGTCTCCGGGTCGGCCCCGAGCAGTTCCGCCCACGACAGCGCCGCGGTCAGCGGACTCCGGATGTCGTGTGAGACCACTGTCGCCAGGTCGGCGAGTGTGTCTCTGTAGTGGTCCCGCTCGTGTTCGGTCCAGAACTCGTCGGTCCGTTCGGCGTGTTCGACGACAACGTGTGCACCCTCGTCGTCGGTGACACGCCGACCTCGCAACCGGAACCGGCGCGGGAGAGCAGTTGCACGGGGCAGGCTGTACCCCACCTCGGCCGACTCCCGTTTGCCCGTAAGCAGGGCCGCGAACGCCTCGCGTACCCTCTCGACGCCGGAGTCGTCGACGACCTCCTCACAGGCCGGCAGATACGGCTCGCCGACGGCTGCTGCCCCGGGCACTGTCCCCGGCACGTCGAGACGCTCCCACGGCCCGCTCGTGTACACGACGGTTCCCTCGGCGTCGAGGATTGCCAGTGCCGTGTCGAGACGGTCGACCCCCTTTCTGACGAGCGCGTCTCGCATACCCCCACAGAGGAAGGGCACGGAAATGTATGTTCGCCTTCCTGCGACGTCGACACGAGGTCATCGTCAGCTACCCACGAGTAAACTCGTGGGCTTGTCAGTGGGACTCCCGAGTGACCCCGTACGGTTCGTCGACCAGCACCGGGAGGACCCGCTGGCCGGAGACCCGCGCAACCGCGTCACGGTTCGAGTGTCGTCCCTCCACCCAGACGCTCTCGTAGTCGAGACGCAGGTCCTCGAGTCTGTCGACGACGAGTTCGCAGAACGGACAGCCCTCCAGACCGTAGAGCGTTCGGTCCATACCAGCGGGTGGAGGGCCAGACAGAACTCACCTGTGCCGACCCCGGCCGGCGGAACGCGACCATTCAAGAGGGCCGGCCACGTTCGGGTCCACATGGAGAGCATCAGCCCACCCGACGAGCGCAGGTGCGAGCGGTGCGGGCGGGTGGAACACTGGGAGGACACCGCGGGAACGTGGGTCGCCGCCGAGGTCGATGGCACACCCCAGCGCGGCGAGGCCCACTGTGTCCACGAGTGGGACATCACCGCCGCCTACAACCCAATCGAGGGCGAGTAACGGGGCTGTCGTGTGATTGTCGCCGCCGCCGGGGGTACACAGGGTATGCCAACAGCGTACTTGACCGTCCCACCCGACGCCGCGGGGGAACTGGCAACCGCGCTCGTCGAGGAGCGTCTCGTGGCCTGTCTCAACCGGATTCCTGGCCCGGTTTGCACCTACCTCTGGACGGCACGCCGTTTCTGTTTGATTCTCCCGGGCCGGTCAGTCCGAGTTCTCCTCGGGGTCTGCCTGGTCCGGGCTCTCGTCATCCTGTTTCCAGTTGTAGTAGTACCACGAGACGAGGTAACTGCTCGCCGCGAGGTAAAACAGCACCTCGATGTAGACGTTCCGGTCGATGACGCCACCGGCCTGTGAGACGAAAATCATCATCAACACGACCAGCACCAGCGCGTAGGCGTTGCGTGCAGCGAGTGTCGGCGGCGTGGCCTCTGCCATCGAGTCGGGGTAGACGGTGCTGTTACTTAGCGCCTGTGAGTCACTGGACACCCGGGTCGCGGACAGTCGAGTCCGGGTTCGCAGCCACAGCACAGCGGTCGAACGGTCAGCCGAGATGTCGCCACGTACCACCACACGTCGGACAGGTGCGGATGGTTCCCACCTCGTCGGGGTCGTCTTTCGTCGCCAGCGTCGCCTCGCAGTTGGTACACTGCAGGCGTTCGTAGGTGTCCTTCGTCAGGTCACCGTCGCGCAGCCCCTTGCGCACTGATTCCATACGCGCGAGTAGCACGTGCAGGAACATAAGACCGGCGTGGTCCGGCCATTCTGCCGGACGAGACCGCGCCCTTTTTGATTGCACGGACCAATCAGATTTCGATGGAGTACGTACAGGAGCGGATTGCGACGCTGCACGCCTACGACGACCCCAACCCGTCTGCGCCCGTCGAGCAGGCGGCGGTGGTCGTCCCGCTGGCCGGCCGGGACCACGGGACCCCGGCCGCCGAGCGGGTGTTCTCGACCCTCGAAGGGGTCGGTCCCGGGCGGGTCGTCGTCGCGCTGCAGTCCGACCCCGGAGCGGTCGGCAACGCGGTCGACTGGCTGGAGTCGTTCGACCTGCCGCTGACAGTGCTGTGGTGTGATGCACCCCCTGTCGAGGCGGCGCTCGCGGACGCGGGACTCGACACCGACGGCACGGGTGGAAAGGGCCGGGACGTCTGGCTCGCGCTCGGACTCGCGGGCGATGCCGAGTACGTCGTCGTCCACGACGCCGACGCGACCACCTACGACCACACCCACGTCTCGCGGCTGCTCGCCCCCGTCGCCGCGGGCTACGGGTTCTCGAAGGGCTACTACGCGCGGGTCGAGAACGACCGGCTGTACGGCCGGCTCTGCCGACTGTTCGTCGTGCCGCTCGTGCGGGCGCTGGCCGCCGAACACGACGCCGGTCTGCTCTCCTATCTCTCGGCGTTTCGCTACCCGCTGGCCGGCGAGTTCGCAACCACCGGCGACCTGGCGCGGCAACTCCGCGTGCCGCGTGGCTGGGGGCTGGAGCTGGGCACGCTGGGCGACGCCTTCACACAGGCCGGGTTCGCGGGCACCGCACAGGTCGACCTGGGCACCCACGAACACGACCACCGCCCCGTCGCCGGCCAGCAGGGACTCGGTGAGATGGCCGGCGAGGTGGGCCGGACCCTGTTCACCGTGCTCGAAGCGCACGGCATCAGCCCCGACTACGGGCGACTGCCCGAGCGTTACGCCGCGGTCGGCCGCCGACTGGTCGAGCAGTACGCCGCCGACGCCGCGTTCAACGGCCTCGACCACGACGCCGAGGCCGAGCGCGCCCAGGTCGAGCGCTACGCGGCGACGATCACACCGCACAGTGGTGACAGCCGACTGCCCGCCTGGTGTGAGACATCCGTCGACCCCGGGCAGATTGCGGACCGCTCGGCCGAGGCGCTGGCCGGTATCGGCCCGACACCCCACGGGCGGTGACGTGCCGGCCGGGGAGAACAACTAAGCCGGCCCGGAGACACGCACACACATGGAGTTCTCGGGGGACGAACTCGCGGGCGTGGTCGACCTGTTCGGCGCGCTGAGCCGTGCGGAGCTCGGTGAGGCGCTCGCGGAACTGGCGTACAAGCAGGGCGAGGAGTACGACCCCGGGGCGTTCGATTCGGAGATTGCGGCCGCGGTGGAGGGGTATCACCTGGTCGAACTCGACGCCGAGGTGGCCAGCACGGACGAGGCGGTGCTGGTTCCCGGCCCGGGCGCGTTTCCGACAGTCCCCGCCGGCGGGCCCGACCTCACACACATCCTCGATATCGAGGGGCGCGAACTCGACCGTGCGACCGCGGGCGAGGCGGTGCTCGACCGGTTCCGCGCGGACGCCGCCGCGGCCGTCGACTCCGGCGACCCCGGGCGTGTGGACCGCCTGCTGGACGTGAGCTACGAACTCGAGGCGTGGGCCGACGTGGAGCTCTCGGCCGAGCGTGACCTCCTCGACCGCGTGTCATGAGCGGGCGGCGAGATACAGCACCGCCTGCTCGTGGAGCGCGGGGTTGGGCATGGCCCGCGGCCGGGCCTCGTGGACGATATCGAGCGCCGCCCGCAACCGGTGGCCCTCCTCGGCGGCGAGTGTCGTCGCGACGAGCGTGGTGCTGCGCGAGATGCCGGCCTTGCAGTGGACCAGAACCGAGCCATCCCGCCGGTAGAGCGCCCGGGCGGTGTCGACTGCCGACGCGAAGGTCGACCAGTTGTTCTCCGGCCCGTCGGCCAGCGGCCGGTGGTGGGTCGTGAGCGGACACGGCTCGTGGGTGGCCGAGAGCACGAACTCGAACCGCCGGTCGTGGCGCTCCGGACTGGCGGCGAACTTGTTGCCGAGATATAGGTCGCGCTCGCCGATGGACCGGACGACCGGCCGTTGTTCGATGTAGCCAAACGGCCAGACGAGCACGTTCTCGTCGCTGTCCGCCAGGTCGAGGGACACTGTTTCTCGAACTAAGATTTCTTTACTGTTAACTCTGTCTCCGGGTCACGACAGAGGCGCCCGGTCGACCGGCGACAGAGACACCGCGAGCGAGAGTGACCGGCGGCGCTCCTCACTGTTGCTCTATGTCGGCACCGAGGTCGACGAGCGTGTCGAAAAACGCCGGAAAGGAGACGTCCACGTGGGCGGCATCGGTGACCGTGGTCGTGCCGTCGGCGACGAGACCGGCGACAGTCAGAGCCATCACGATGCGGTGGTCCCGGCGGCCGTCGACGGTCGCCCCCCGGAGGTCGCTCTGCCCACCGTGGACGACCAGCGTGGCCTCGCGCTCCTCGACGGTCACACCCAGTCTGTCGAGCGCCCCGGCCATCGCGCTCACACGGTCGGTTTCCTTGTAGCGGACGTGCTCGCAGTCGGTGATTCGCGTCGTGCCGTCGGCGGCCGCACCCAGCACGGCGAGTGTCGGCAACAGGTCCGGCGTGTCGGCGACGCTCACCTCGATGCCCGCCAGGTCGCTCCGGGCGACAGCGAGTTCGCCCGCCTCGCGGTCCCAGGTGACGGCCGCGCCCATCCGGTCGAGTGTCTCGACGATTGCCTGGTCACCCTGTGCGCTCGGGTACGCGCCGGAGACTGTGACTGACTCGCCGGCGAGCGCGCCGGCGGCCAGCAGGTACGAGAGCGAGGAGAAATCACCCGGGACGGTGTACTCGTCGGCACGGTAGCGCTGGCGGCCACGCACCGAGAACCCGCGGCCGGTCTGCCGGGCGGCAACGCCGAACTCGTCGAGCAGTTCGAGCGTGATGTCGACGTAGGGGGCGGATTTGAGCTCCGTCTGGAGTGTGATGTCGGCACCGGCGTCGGTTGC
>JAQCNG010000163.1 GCA_028275145.1 Halovenus sp.
CAGCGGACACTGACCGAGGCCTACATCGAGGCACTCGACGAGGAGGGTGGCTACGACGACGACGTCGTGACCGAGGTGGAACCGCTGGAGCAGTTCTACCGTGCCGAGGAGAAACACCAAGACTACTTCGCGAAGAACCCACGAGACGCGTACTGCCAGATGCACGCGAAACCGAAGATAGAGAAGGTCCAAGAGCGGTTCGCGGAAAAGGCCGGACGGGCGTGAGTGCGGACAGTCCCGTTCGACGCGCCTCGCACCGCGGTCAGTCCCCGAGGTAGTCGAGCACGCCGCCGGTCGTGCCGGGGACGGGTTCGGGTTCCGTGCCGGCCCTGACGGCCGCCTCGGCGTCTTTCAGCAGGTGGCCGGTCGTGAGACAGACCACCTGCTCGCCGGCACCGACGACCCCCTGTTCGCGGAGTTTTCGCAGGCCGGCAACCGAGCACGCCGAGGCGGGTTCGACGCCGACCCCCTCCTCGGCGAGGTCCCGCTGTGCCCGGGTGATTGCCTCCTCGCTGACCGCGACGGCGGTGCCACCGGTCTCCCGGATGCCCGGGAGCGCCTTTGGCGCGTTGACCGGGTTGCCGATGCGGATGGCGGTCGCACGGGTTTCGACCTCCTCCCAGCGCCGGGTGTCCTCGGTCCCCTCCTGAATCGCCTCGACCATCGGGGCTGCACCCGCGGCCTGGACCCCGGTCAGTGCCGGCACCTCCGCCGGTGCGAGCGCGCCGGTCTCCTGTAACTCGCGGAAACACTTGTACAGCGCCGCCGTGTTGCCGGCGTTGCCCACCGGCAACACGATGCGGTCGGGGTAGCTCCCCTCCTCGTCGCGGAACTGCTCGAGAATCTCCAGGCCGATTGTTTTCTGCCCCTCCAGTCGGAAGGGGTTCAGCGAGTTCAGCAGGTACACCTTCCCCTGCCTGGCGAGGTCCTGAACGATGTCGAGACAGGTGTCGAAGTTGCCGTCCACCTCGAGGATGCGCGCGCCGTGGAGACTGGCCTGTGCGACCTTTCCCGCGGCCACCTTGCCACGGGGGAGCAAGACGAGCGTCTCGATACCGCCGCGCGCGCCGTACGCGGCGAGTGCCGCGCTGGTGTTGCCCGTGGAGGCACACGCCAACCGGTCGACACCCACCTCCTTTGCGACCCGCACCCCGACGGTCATGCCGCGGTCCTTGAAACTCCCTGTGGGGTTCATCCCCTCGTGTTTGACCCGCAGGCGGTCGACACCGATGTCGCTCTCCAGACGCGGCACGTCGTGGAGCTGTGTCGCGCCCTCGGGCAGACTCACCCCCTCGTCGAACGGGAGTGCGGCGGCGTAGCGCCACACGCCTGTGCCCGCGAACTCCTCCCACGTCGGCAGGTCGTCGTAGCGGACCTCCAGCAGTCCGTCGCAGTCGTCGCAGGTGTACCGGACCTCCTGGAAGGCCGCGAACGTCTCCCCGCACTCGATACAGGTCAGCCAGACCCCGTCGTCGGCACACGCCGGCGTGCCCCCGCGCAGGTCGAGGTGACTCATTGCTCCCCTATCGGTCCCCGGCAGTCAAAAATGGGCTGGTCCGTCCGCGCCCGGATTCCTCTCCGGGTCCGGCCTGCCCGTCCAGCCACCGGCCGAGGTCACTCGCCGAACTCGTCGATACGGTCGTGGACGTAGTCGGTCCAGGCGTCGAGCGTCTCGTGCATGCGTTCGCGCGCCTCGGGGAGCGGTGTCGGCGAGTACTGGTAGACGTGCCCTCCACCGTCCAGCAGTCGGCGCTCGCGGCTCGCCAGCCCCTTCTCCCGGAGTGTCGACAGCGACCGGTTGACGTTGCTCCGGTCCCGGTCGAGCGTGTCCGCGAGTTCCTCGACTGTGCTCGCCGGATGTGAAAGCAGTGTCTCGTAGGTGCGTGCCTCGTGTGGCTGGATGCCGAACACGCAGGTCATCACCTCCACCAGTTCGGGCTCCTCGCCGAGCATGAGTTCGCGAAACTGCTCCGGTGAGGGGTCTACCTCTGCCATACCCGGTATTCGGGGGCTGTCAGGATAAAGCCATCCGTTCGACAACCCCCGTCTCCGCCGGCGTCCGTTTCGCGGGCACGTCCCGATTGCCGGCTCACTGTTTGGCCGGGCGCTGCTCTGGTTGCTGGCTGTAACTATCCCGGAACTCGCCGATGAGCTGGCCCATCTTCGCGTACCAGTCGTTCAGCATCCGCTGCATATCGTCCGCAATCTCCTCGGTGTCGGTCGGGCTGAACACGTGGTAGTAGCCGCCGTGGTCGTAGTTGACCTGCTTTTTCTGCACGAACCCGCTGTTGACCAGCCGCTGGACCGAGCGGTAGGCTGTCGACCGCTCCCGGTCGACCTCTGTCGCGATTTCGTCGACCGTCAGCGGCTCTGCGTGCTCGGACAGCACGGTGAATATCTCTCTGTCTAGCTCCTTGAGCCCGTGGATGCACTCCAGGAGCCCCTCACACTCCATGTCCTGTTTGAGGTACTCGCTCATCGAGTTTGGCATTGTAACCGTGAGTAGTTGCTCGACAGGAAAAAATGTTTGTGCGTTCTGCACAATACTTCTCGTGCAGGCGAGTGACTGCGCCCTCCGCGTTCGGGTGTGTTACCGGTCGGAGCGAACCGTCCTCTCACCCGGTGGTCGACTCGGCCCGTTCGGTGTCGAGGCTCTCGAGTGCCTCGACGGCCACCTGGCGGTAGTTCTCCACGGGCAGGTCGTACTCCTCGCGGGCCATCGTGGCGTACTCGCCGCCGTCCTCGAACGCCTCCACCCGTTCGAGGGTGCGCTCGGCAGTCTCGACGACCCAGCGGTTGCGAACGGCCTCGTCGACGACCGTGATGGACTCGGGGCGCATCGAGACGTTGATGTCGCCGCTGTCGGTTTCGAACGTGTCTGGTTTACCCACGACCGCGACGTACTCCGGCGGTTCGAGTTCGCGCAACATCGCGGCCGGGTCGGGCTGGTACTGGCCGGCGTAGGTAAAGAACGTACCGCCGTCCGGGTCGACAATGCGGCCCTGCCAGATCTCCGAATCCTGACCGACATCCTCCGTCTCGGTGAGCGTCCCGACGACGAACACCCGGTTCGCCCGCCTGCCCGTCGGCAGGAGCGAGTATCTCGGTGCAAGCTCGTCGTCGCTTTCCTTGAACATGTGCGTTGCGTCGTTGAACTCGCGTGCGAAGACGCGCCGCGCGACCTCGCGACTCGGTGAACTCGCCATTATATCGACCTCGCTCTGATGAGCGTCGCCTCGTGATCCGGTTGCTCGGGTACGGTCACCTCGTCTGCCAGCACGTACCGGTTGAACTCCGGCCCGGTCACCCGGTAGTACCGACCGAGCAACCGCTGGTCCATCTCCTCGGCCACCACCGACGTGTCCAGCGCGTCCATCGCCATCTCCTGGGCCTCCTCCAGCGTGATGCCGGTCAACTCCTCGGTCATCTCGCGGTCGAAGATGACGTCCTGGACGGTCGCACCGTCGTCGATGACACCCTTTATGCGCAGGTCGAACTCGCCGTCACCCTCGCCGTGTTCGGCACACCGGCCGTTCTGGAGGACCCGCGTGCAGTCCTCCTCGGGACAGCGCTTGATGAGTCCCGACCCCGACTGGATGTCGACGAGCGCGCCCTCGACCTCTGTGTCGTCGTTACTGACCTCGAGTTCGGTGTCGGCCTGCTCGATGGTGGTCGTGCTGTTGAGCTTCACCGAAAACTGGCCCTCGTACTCGTCGGTGACAACGTTGCCCAGGCGATACACCTCGCCCTTTTCGATGGTGGGTAGCTCCGATTTCGACCACGAGACAAACTCCACCGTGCCGGTTTCGTCGCCCAGCGTGCCGGCCTGTGCGATTGCGTCACTGTCGGGGTTTCGCAACTCGACCACCTTCGCCGTGATGTCGACCCACTCCTCGGGGCTGTCTATCTCGGCGACCGACACGCGCTCGTCGCCGCCCATCAGGTCGTCACGGTCCATCCCCGCCTCGTCGAGGTAGGTGTTGGTGACGCTCCGGCGTGCCTCGTCTATCGGAACCCTGTACTCGTTGACCAGCGTGTCGAGTCGCGCCTCGACTTCCTCGACTGTGACATCGAGCCGGTCGGAAAACTCCTCGTGTATCTCTGTTGCTTGGGTACGCAAATCTGTCTCTGTCATCGTGTGCTCACTGTCTCCGCTCTGTTTTCGGTGGGAGACATACAGTTATTGATGCCCGATGGATTAAAAAGTTCGGCACGCGCGGTGAAAGTGGTCTACGGGCGCGCCGTCACGGCGCTGTCTGTCGATTCTGCCCGACCGCCGCGGGCCACGGACCCGGTGTGACGGGGCGGTTCAGTCCCGCTCGTCGAGATAGCGGAGCACACCCGCGACGTTCATGCGTTCCTCACCGCGGGCGTGGGCCCCGCTCCAGACGTCTCCGGTCTCGGTCTGTTCGGCGAAGTACTGTTTGACGGCCTCGTCGTCACCGAGTTCCTGTTGCTTTGCCGCCACAGTATCGACCCAGGACCGGAGCCGTTCCCGGTAGACAGCGAGGTTGTCGCCGGTCGGCCGGTCGCCGAAGTGGCCGTAGTAAAGCGCCGTCGGCTCCAGGTCCGCAAGCATCGCAACGTCGTCTAGACAGGCCGCCAGGTCGAACCCCGGTGGCGGGGAGGTCGGGCGCGGTCGGTCGAGTGCGGGGACGTACACCCCGGCGGCGTCGGCGGTGAACACCCCATCGCTCGCCCGGTCGTGGTAGACGACCTGGTGGAAGGCGTGCCCCGGTGCGCGGTGGACATCGAGTGTCCGGTCGCCGAGTTCGACCCTGTCATCGTCACCCAGTTCGACGATGCGCTCGTCGGGAATCGGCTCAGGTTCCCGGTAGTACTCGATGCGGTCGCCGACGACCGCTTTCGTCCCCGTCCAGATGCGCTCCGGGTCACGGAGAAACTGCGCGCCCGACGCGTGGACGTACACGTCGGCGTTCGGGCAGGCGGCCGCGAGCGGACTCGCACCGCCCGCGTGGTCGAGATGGACGTGTGTCAGCAGGATTGCCGACAGCGCCGACCGGCCGATGCCGAGTTCTGCCAGCGCGTCGAGCACCACCTCGTGGCTGTGGCCGGTCCCGGTGTCGACGAGTGCCGGTTCCTCGCCCGCGAGCACGTAGACAGACCCGTACTCGGGCGTGTCGAACAGCCCCACGTCGACGTAGTACAGGTCGGACCCGTCGCCCGCTGTCACCTCGTGGATGTCGCCGCGTCCCATGACAGAGCGTCGGTGGGTGCAGGCAAAAGCGTTCGGACCGACGCTGTCCGCTCTGGCTCTCCAGACGCCGGGTGAACGCACAAGAGTTAGGTCGATTCGACACGGACAGTGATTCAATGAGTCGGACAGCGGAGTACGAGGTGGTCGTCGTGGGTGGCGGTATCGCCGGGTCGTTCGCGGCGGCCACCGCAGCGGCCGAGGGCGCAGAGGTCGTCCAGTTGGAGCGCAAACCCCGAGAGCGGGCCGGACACATCGCCTGTGGCGACGCCATCAAGAGCCCGCGGGACCCGAAAAAGTACCCCGGTCCAATCGACATGGAGGCAATCTGTGCCGACGAGGACGTGCTCGCGGACGGCGAAATCGACCAGATCGAGTGGTGGGACCGCGAACTCGACGAGCGGACGGTCCTGCCCTACGCCGACCACAGCAACGTCATCGACCGCTACCAGTTCGGCCAGCACCTGCTCGACCAGGTCGACGAACAGGGCGCGGACCAGCACTACGACACTGTCGTTCAGGATACTGTCCAGAACGGGCAGGTGTCGGGTATCGAGGCCACCCGGGACGGCGAACCGGTCAGTTACGAGGCCGAGGTGGTCGTCGACACCGCCGGTGCACAGTCCATCCTGCAGGACATGGTCGCGTTCGACGGCCTCTCCGCGGTCGAGGAGGTCACGTTCGAGAAGCCCCACTACACGCACTTTGGCTCGGCCTACCGCGAGATAATCGAGACCGAGGAGCCCGTGGACTTCGCGAACGCCATCGTCGGCAAACCCCTCGAACAGCTGGGTTACGTCTGGTATTTCCCCCGGACCCCGACGACAATCAACGCCGGTCTGGGGTTCCAGATGAGCGAGCAGCCGATTCCGCTCGCCGACCGTCTCGGGCAGGATATGAACGCCGAACCGGCGCTCCCGGACGCGCAGGTGGCCGAGCGGTTCGGCACGACAAACAAACTCGGCTCGTCCATCGCCCTGCGGCGCCCGCTCGACTCGATGGTCGCGCCGGGCTATCTCGCCGCGGGCGGCGCGGCGGCCACCACCCACCCGCTCTCGGGCAAAGGCATCCGCGGGGCGGCCATCTCGGGGTACTCCGCGGGCGCACACGCCGCGAAGGCTGTCCACGCCGGCGATACGAGCGAGGCGAGTCTCTGGGGCCACAACCACTACCTGTTCGCCCAGCACGGCGAGGCCGGAAAACTCGCCTCCCGGGACGCGTACAACGTCGCCGCCAGTTCCCAGTCGATAAACGTCCTGCGCGCGGTGGCGGCCATGCTCCCGCAGGACGAGATAAAGAGCATGGTCGGCACCGAGTCGAAAATAGAGAGCCTCGCTGACGTCGTCTCGGTTGCGGTCGGCGCGGCAAGGAACTTCGCGGGTCACTACCACTCGGGGTCGTTCGACCACCTCGGCGTCTCGAACCGCGACCTCCTGGACGTGTTCCAGGGTGTGTGGACGGCCAGAGGCTACGTCGACAGGTACGACACCCACTACGGGGCCTACCCCTCGACGAGGGCCGGTTTCTTCCGGTGGCGCGACGACCGCGACAGCCTCGACGAGACCTACTACGACGACCTGGGCCTCGACGACGCCGACCGCAAGTACTGACCGACACCGGCCGACGGTCCGGGTGCAGAGTCGCCGGGTCTGTCCCCCTCACGCAGAAACGTCAGGTCTATTCACCCCGGTCGACAACCGTACACATGACAGAGGATGCGTGGGTGAGTCTCTTCTCGGGTGGCAAGGACTCCTCGTGGGCGCTGTACCGGGCGCTCGAACGGGGGCTGTCCGTGGAGCGACTGGTGACGGTCCACCCCGACGGCGAGTCCTACATGTACCACGTTCCGGCGACGGAACTGGCCACACTGGCCGCCGAGAGCATCGGCATCGAACCTGTCGAGGTCCGTCCGGAGGCGTTCAGCGGGGCCGACTCGACGGCACGCGGGGACGCCGAACTCGAACCGCTGGAACTGGCGCTCGCGGACCTCGACGACAACCTCGGCATCGCGGGGCTGACCGTCGGTGCGGTCGCCAGCGAGTACCAGCACTCCCGGGTGAGCGCGATGGCAGACCGCCTCGGTGTCGGCGTGTTCGCGCCGCTCTGGCAGGAGAACCCACACGACCTGGCGGCCGCCATGCTCGATGCGGGGTTCGACATCCGCATCATCGCGGTTGCCGCCGCCGGACTCGACGAGTCCTGGCTCGGCCGCCGTCTCGACGCCGACACGCTCGCCGCGCTCGCGGACCTCCAGGCGGAGTTCGGTGTCCACCCGCTCGGCGAGGGCGGCGAGTTCGAGACGCTCGTGACCGACGGCCCCCACATGGACCGCGCAATCGAACTCGAGTACGACACCGCCTGGGACGGCACCCGTGGTCACCTCGAAATCGAGAACGCACGGCTCGAGTGAGCACCCGGAGCACCCGACCCGAGTTGCCGGGGCCACTGGCCCGGTGCACCGCGACAGTTTCCTCAGACGACCCCGTCGATACGGTCGACGGGTGTCACCGAGTAGTCCAGCGAGAGCGTGTCCTGTGTCGCCCGAATCTTGCCGACGAACGTGGAGATATCCTTGAGCGTTCCTTCCAGAATAAACAGTTCCATGCAGTAGTGGTCACCCACGTGGCTGTGGACGTGTGAGGTGACCAGTTCCTCGTGTCTGTGGCGCAGTTGCATCATCTCGTGTTCGACGTCGCTGGACTCGAAGTCGAACAGCACTGTCACGGTCCCCATCAACTCGCGGCCCTCGAGTTGGCTGTCGTCGAACTCGGTCAACAGGTTCCGTGCGGCCTCCCGGAACACCTCGCTTCGACCGGTGTAGCCGTTCTCGTCGGCGAACCCGTCGACCCTGTCGAGCAACTCCTCCGGCATCGAGACGCTCACTACAGTCATGTGTTCGTCCAATGCCGCGCACGCAATAGAGTCTTGTTATCGACGCACTGTCACCCGACGGCCGGAGACCGTCCGACGGTAGCCTCTCCATTGTCTCGGTCTCACTCTGAGAGCGTCGGCTCAACTGTTTGTCGCGCGCAAGCGGGCCGACCCCCCCGCGACCGGACCCTCTGGCGGTTCGTGACCGCTCGTGACGGGGGTCTCGGCCCGTTCGACACCGGTAATCGGTGTATCCGCGTCTATATCTGCCCCGCTGACCGGAGCGAACAACAATCCTTTTTTGCTTCGGAAGATATTTTTCAGTAGGAGCAAACACACAATGAGCACCGAGGAGCGGATTCTTTCAGTGCTGGAAAACGACGCAAAGGCGTCGTACGCCGAAATCGCCGACCAGGCCGACGTCTCCAAGCCCACGGTCCGAAAGTACATCCGCAAACTCGAGGACGAGGGGGTTATCCTGGGATACTCCGCGGACGTGGACCCGAAGAAACTGTCGGGTCAGTCCATCGCGCTGGTCGGCATCGACGTCGAGAGCGAGCGCTACGTCGAGGTCACACAGTCGCTGAAAGGTCTGGCGGCGATCGAATCGCTGTACACCTCCAGCGGCGACCACACGCTCATGGCCGAGGTGCGCGCGCCCGACGGTGACACGCTCGGCGAGATTATCAACAACGAGATAACCGCGCTGGACGGTGTGAGCGCGGCACATCCGTCCTTTCTCCAGGAGCGACTAAAGTGACCCCAGGACGTTTTTGCGTGGCGCGCTCGACAGTCACCGTATGGTCGAGCGGTTGATTCTCGGGAGTGGGTCGCTGGTTTCGAGGGTCGCAAGCGACGCCGACGGACCGGTCCGGGTGGGGACGCCCGACGAGACTCTCGCCTCGACGCTCCGGAACTCCGGAATCCGGGTCGAGGAACTGGACCCGACCGACGCCGAGTCGCTGTCGGGACACGACGTGGACCTGGTGTTCGTGCTGGAGGACAGCGAGACGGCGGCGCTCGCGGCGGCCCGGGCGGTCAGGACGGCCCTGCCGGACGCGTATCTTGTGGCCTACGCCGGTCGGAACGGCCTGTCGGACACACCGCTGTCCGGGATTGCCGACCGGTTGCTCGACCCCGGGCGGGCAGTCGCGACAGAGATGCTGGCGTCGGTCAGCGAGCCACAACTGCCACGGCTCTGGCAGGTCCTGCGTGACATCGACCGACTCGCGGTGGTGGCCCACGACAACCCGGACCCGGATGCAATCGCCAGCGGTGTCGCGCTGGCGCGTCTCGCAAACGAGGTGGACTGCGAGGCCGAGGTCTGTTACTTTGGCAACATATCACACCAGGAGAACAAGGCGTTCGTGAACCTGCTCGACCTGTCGCTGCGGAATCTCGACCCGGGTGTGGCGCTCGACTCGTTCGACGGGGTGGCTCTGGTCGACCACGCCCGGGCGGGTGTCAACGACCAGTTGCCGGCCGATACGCCGGTGGACATCGTCATCGACCACCACCCGACACGGGAGTCCGTCGAGGCGCGCTTCGTCGACCTGCGCAGCGATGTGGGCGCGACGTGTACGCTGCTCGTGGAGTACCTCGAGCGGGCCAGACGCGACATAGAGTCCGACGTTGCGACGGCGCTTCTGTTCGGGATTCACGTCGACACCGACGGGTTCAAGCGGGGTGTCGCCGCCCAGGATTTCGAGGCGGCGGCGACCCTCGTCGAGAGCGCCGACCTCGAGAGGCTCACCCGCATCGAGTCGCCGAGTATCGACTGGGGGACCTTCGACGTGCTCGCGCGTGCCATCACCGACCGTCGCGTCGAGGGCGACATCGTGCTCAGTTTCGTCGGGGACATCGAGAACCGGGATGCACTCCCGCAGGCCGCCGACAGACTGCTTGACGCCGACGACATCGGGACGACGGTGGTCTACGGCATCATCGACGGGACAGTGTACGTCTCGGCACGGTCACGTGCCGACGGACTCCACCTGGGTGAGACGGTCCGCGACGCGTTCGGCCGGATGGGGTCGGCGGGTGGACACGTCGACATGGCCGGCGCACAGATAGACCTCGGACTGGTTGGCGACCTGGAGGACGCCGGTTCGCTCGCCCCGCTGGTCGACTCGCTCGTCGCCGACCGGTTTCTCGACGTGGTCGACGGGGAACCGCCACACCCACCGTTCCAGTCCACGCTCGAGGGGGTTGACTGGACCGGCGGCCCGGACAGGTCGACGGGCGAGGACAGCGGGCCAGACAACCGATAGCAGTCGGGAGGCTTTTTAACCGTCCGGTCGTCCTGTCGGGTGATGGCGGACGAGGGAACGCCGACAGTCGAGACGTACATGACCCGGGACGTCACGACGGTGTCGCCCGACGACACCGTCAGAGAGGTCGCCGAGCGCATCGCCCGGAGCGAGGACCACAGCGGCTTTCCGGTCTGTGACGGCCGTCACGTCGAGGGTTTCGTCGCAGCGCGGGACCTCCTGCTCGAGGACGGCGCCGAGGCCATCTTCCAGGTGATGGCCACCGACCTGCTGGTCGCTCACCCCGGGATGGACATCAACGACGCGGCCCGGGTCATCCTGCGGTCGGGTATCCGTCGACTGCCGGTTGTCGATGACGCCGGCAACCTGGTTGGCATCATCTCGAACGCCGACGTCATCCGCAGCCAGATCGAGCGGGCGACCCCCGGGAAGGTCGACAAACTCCTGCGGACACTCGAGAACATCCACGCTGTCGACGCCCACGAGGAGCGCCGGGAGGTGGGGCTCGCGGCGCTCACCCCAACACAGGGGACCGTCTACGCCGACGAACTCGAGGGGCGGCGCTACGAACTGGAGCGCGGACTCGCAGAGCCGCTGGTGGTCGTGGAGACACCGACCGACCTCCTGCTCGCGGACGGCCACCACCGCAGCAAGGCCGCCCGTCGACTGGACATCGAACGGATGGACGCCTACGTTATCGTCATCGACGAACCGGTCGACCTCGGCATGGCCGAAACTGCCCGCCAGGAGAATCTCAGCTCTATCGACGACATCGAGGCCGTCGACTACGCACACCACCCGCTCGTCGAGACGACCCAGCGACTCCAGAACCCCCAGTGACCGGCGTCCCCGGACCCACGAGCAACTGCTCGTGGACCTGCGAGTGCCCGAGCAAGACCTGCGGGTGCCCAATCAAGACCTGCGAGTGCCCGACCAGGGCCTGCCGGCGGTCCGGTGTGGGCCCACACATCGGGTCAGTTAAGTGGTGAAGCAGGCAACAAGGAGTATGGCCGAGTCAGCAGAGTCGGACCTCGAACTCGGTGTGAGTATGCTGTTCGGGTTCGTCACGGTGGTTGCCGCCATCGCGACGGCCTGGGCAGCCTACGCCTCCGAGGTACAGGAGAGCGACACACTGCAACTGGTCTCCGGGGTGGCGCTCACGGTTGCGCTGCTCGCCGGCGGCGTCGCCGTCGCCGCCGTCCACCTGTTCGAATGACCGGCTGTCCGCCGGAGAGCGGCCCGGAGCCACCCACCGAGCGGGCCCGAACCGGCCCCCCGGCGGGTCCGGCAGTGCTGGCAGCGGTCGTCTGCAAACAAACCGTTAAACCGCTCGCGTCCCTAGGTCCGCTCGATGACAGACCTCAGCGAGGAGGATCGCGAGATACTCCAGTACCTGCGTGACAGCGTCGCGCGGGGAGAGCAGTACTTCCGCTCGAAGAACATCGCTGAACAGCTCGGTCTCTCGCCAAAGCAGGTCGGCACGCGCCTCCCGAAACTCGATGAGGAAACCGACGACGTCGAAATCGAGAAGTGGGGCCGTGCCCGCTCGACCACCTGGCGCGTCAGCCGGTCGTGAGCGGTGTGGGCTGCTCCCGGACAGACAGAACCCACGCGCAACGACCGCCGCAACCGGAAACGTCTTGACTATCCTTGCCACAGACTAGCACAATGACAGCAGGCCGCGACGCGCGACTGGCGCGCATTCGAACAGGGGGGCGGCACCTCGTCGTCCCGATGGACCACGGTATCACACTCGGCCCCGTCGCGGGGCTGGCGGATATCGAATCGACCATCGAGGCAGTGACCCGTGGGGGAGCGGACGCGGTGCTCACCCAGAAGGGAATCGCGCCGCGGGTCCACGAGGCAACCGAGGACGCGGGCTACATCGTCCATCTAAACGGTTCGACGTCGATCGGGCCCGACCAGAGCGACAAGCGCCCGACCGGGACCGTCGAGGACGCTATCCGGGCCGGCGGGGACGCCGTCTCGGTCCACATCAACGTCGGCAGCGAGCACGAACCCGACCAGTTGCGTTTTCTGGGTGAGGTGTCGAGTCGGGCCGCCGAGTTCGGTCTGCCCGTGCTGGCGATGACCTACGCCCGCGGCCACGACGTGCGCGACAGGAGCGACCCGGAGGGGTACGCCGAGGACCTCGCACACGCGGTCAGACTCGGCGAGGAACTCGGCGCGGACCTCGTGAAGACCGCCTACTCGGGCACCCCGGAGACGTTCGAGCGGGTCGTCGAGGCGACCCGTCTGCCGGTGCTCATCGCCGGTGGCAGCAAAGGGACCGACCGGGAGACGCTCTCGATGGTCCGTGGGGCGCTCGATGCCGGCGCAGCGGGTGTCTCGATGGGCCGCTCTATCTTCCAGCACGAACGCCCCGGGGCTATCACCACCGCCGTCGCCGCGGCCGTCCACGACGGCGCCGACCCCTCGGAGGCCGCCGACCGCGCTGGACTCGCCGCCAGAGAGCCCTAGCCGATGTACCGCAGGTCCTCGTCGGAGGCCGTTGGGGTGCCCTGCTCCATCTCCTGAATCTTCCGGACCACCTCCTCCATCTCCTCGGCACGGCTCTCCAGCGAGGCGAACTCCACCTCGAACTCCAGCAGTTCCTGCAGCGTCTCCAGCACCGCCTGGGCGCTCTTGGGGTCGACCAGGTATCCGCTGGTTTCGCCCATCAGACAGGCCGCAGACACGTCGCGTCGGCCGCCGAGTCCGAGCAAGAGCCCGCTGACGCCGACGATACCCCCCGCGGGTTCGTCCTCGCGAAACTCGACGCCTGCCGCCTCGAGCGGGTCGCGCCGGTCTGCCGCGTTCACCGCCCCGATGACGTCGTACTCCTGGATGAGTTCGCCCGTCGGGACACCACCCAGTGTGTACACCATCTCCGTTCCGAAGCGCTCGGCGATGTCGAGAAACGTCGCCGCCAGCCCGTAGTGACCGACGCCGTCACCCGCCTGGTGGTCGCCGGTCAACACGAGCAGGTCGGTGCCGTCGGCATCGAGCGCGTGGACCTCCGCACACGCGAGCGTTGCGACACCGTCCTCGACACCGACCTGGGGTGGCAGGTGCGTCGAGTAGACCCGCCGGATCAGCTCTCCGTCGAGTTCCTCCAGCAGGTGTTCGACAGCGAGTTTGCCGACGTGGCCGACACCCGGCAGCCCCTCTATGAACGCCGGCTCCGTTAGCTCCGGCTCTGTGACCCGCTCTATCTCGAACTCGTCCATGTCATCTATTGGCGGTTGCGCCGCTTAAGTGCGCGTCGATACTCGCCGTGTGGGTCCGCGGGATTGAACGGTGCCGGAACGCTGTTGACCGCGTTCCCACCGCACTCGGGACACGTCTCTGCGAGTGTGTACACCGGTCGTCCGTGGGCATCGCGCCAGTCGGCACACACCAAAATATCGGATTTCACGGCCCTACTCGTCGTCTTCGTTGCGCTCGCGGTGGTAGAGCCCGCCGCCGCCGTGCTCGGTGACAACAGCCTTTGCGCGGTCGGCGCTGTCCTCCAGCTCGGATTCGGCGGTCTTGTAATCGGGCGCTTGCACGCGGATGC
>JAQCNG010000169.1 GCA_028275145.1 Halovenus sp.
TCGAAAAAACACACAGCGCGGAGTCAGCAGGAGAGAGGCTTCGTCACCGGGGCACGTTTTGTTCGATAGTCGCCCGAATCCGTTCGCTGGAGGAACTGCTGTTGTTCCGGAGTTCGCCGTAGATTGTTTCGAGGTTGCGAATCGTCCGGTCGACGGAGTACTGCTTGACGCTGCGGCGGGTGCGCCAGTCGCGGTCGAGACAGCGGTCGATAGCGGTGGTCATCGAGTCGAGGTCGCCGTACTCGAAGCGCGTGCCGTTGTGCGGGCCGATCGTCTCGGTGAACGGTGGCACGTCGGCGGCGGCGACGGGGGTGCCACAGGCGTTTGCCTCGAGTGTCGACAGTCCGAGCGTGTCGGCGGTAGAGGCCGTGAGGAACGCGTCGAGTGTGGAGTAGAACCCGGGGAGTTGCTTCCGGGGGAGGAAATCGCGGAACACGACGTTGTCGGGGGCCCGCCGTTCGAGGCGACTCCGGTGTGGCCCCTCGCCGACGACGACAAAGTCACAACCGGACAGTCGCTCGGCGACGCGGAGAATCTCGCTGACGTTTTTCTCCATGCTGATGCGGCCGCTGTAGCCGATGAGCGTCTGGTCGTCCGCCGAGGAGACGTCGTGGGGGTGGAAAAACTCGAGGTCGACGCCGACCGGCAGTTTGACCGACTCCACGTCACGGCTCATCCGGTCGGTGGAGGTGGTGACCGCGTCGAACCGCCGGAGGATACCGTTCTCGATTGGGACGTAGGCCCTCTTCAGCAACCCGGCCACCTGCTGGGAGCGGATGCTCTGGTGGAAGTACTCCTCGATTGGGGTGTGGTGGGTGTACACCGACGGAACGTCGTACTTGCGGGCGTAGTAGAGCCCGAACAGCGCGCCCATCGCCGGCCCGTGCGAGTGGACGATGTCGAAATCCGGGAGCCTCGCGGTGCGTTTGGACAGCCCGAGCCGGTAGCCCGAGTAGAAGGGGTTGGGGACCGACGAGACCGGTATCTCACGGGCGGCGGGTTTGTAGTCGCTGTCGGGGTAGATTATCCACACCTCGTGCCCGGCCTGTTCGAGTCTGTTTCGCCAGAGTCTGAGTGTGTACGTGACACCGTCGATTGTCGGGAAGTAGCTGTCGGTGAAGAAGCCTATTTTCATTGTTGTCGTGCGCGGAGTCCCACGGGGTCGTCCGTGGCCGCGAGCGCGCCAGTCGCGCCGCCGGCCACCGCGCACTGGCCGGCGTTCGGTTCGAGAGCGATACCATCCCGTCGGTGGTGCCGACCCGTCAGGGGCATCACGCACCGACCTCCGCGTAGCAGTCCGTCAGTTGGTCCGCAACCGTCGACAGCGCATACTCCGAGCCCAGCGTCGCCGCGTTCTCGCCCAACCGAGCCCGGAGGCCGTCGTCCGCCTGGAGTCGCCGGAGCAGCGCCTCGAAGTCGTCGTCGGCCTTCAGGCAGTGTGTGCCGTCCTCGAGCCAGTCGAACGTCGGGATGTCCCGAACCACGACCGACGTCCCGGTGACCATCGCCTCCAGCAGCGCGATACCCTCGTTTTCCTCGTGTGTCGGGAAAAAGAAGATATCGCCGGCACCGAACGCGCCGCGGATGTCATCGACGTAGCCCGTGAACGTGCAGTTGTCAGGTGCCGAGTCGATGAGTCGCTTCGTCGGACGACCCTTCAGCGAGCGACTGACCGGTCCGAACCAGGCGAAATCCAGGTCCGGCATCGCCCGGGCAGTCTCGACGAACGTCTCCAGCCCCTTTCGTTTGATGACGTGGCCCACCATGAACACGACCGGCGGCGTCAGGTCGTAGCGGTCCAGATACTCCGCCCGGAGCGACTCGTGGTTCTCGAGTTTCTCCGTGTCGACGCCGTTGGTGAGAACCCGCGTCTCGATGTCGACGTACCCGCCGATGATGGACTGGTTGTACTCCGAGGGGCAGACGAGCAGGTCCCCCAGCCCGTACACGCGCTCCAGATAGGGCCGCAGCGGGCGAGCCAGCAGGTTTGTCAGCCGGAAACTGTCGCCGAAGTCCTCCGCGGTCACGTGGCTGTGGATGACCACCGGGATATCCCGGCTCCCGGCCCGTTTCGCGCAGTAGGCCGAGCGTGGCCCCATGAGATTGAAATGAACCACGTCCACGTCCAGACTCGGCTCGGTGGTGTAACTGACTCCCTGCTCCTCGAGCATCTGTCGCTGGTGTCTGACCGACTCCCGTATGCCACCACTGACCACACCCTCGAACTCGAGGTAATGCGATACCCGCATCAATGACTGGTATAACTGGGAGCGTCAATATAAGTTCACGGGTTCCAGCATGCGTGCGTCAGACAGTGTCTATGTCAACGAAAATACACCAGAGCGTCGTCCCGGAGGGGGCAACTGCTGTGAGCGGGCGAGCGTCGACGGCCGTTCTGTCGTGCGGCGCTGTCGCGCGGTTCGTTGTTCCAGCGGCGATTTCAGTCCGCGAGTTCGAGCCACGGCACCTCGATCAGCGGGGGGATGTGTGTCTCGATGTGATGTTCCCAGATGCCCTGTTCGCCAAACGCCTCGCCGTGGTCGGCGGTGATGACGATATCCCCGTCGAGGTCCTCGAGCAGGTCGACGATGCGCTCGAACGCGATACGGAGGTTCTCCTCGTGGTACTCCATCACCGTCTCGCGGGTGCCGTTGCTGAGCACGCTCGCGGTGTCGAGTTCGAGCCACAGCCCCGCCTTCATCGCGAGCGAACTGCGTTCGAGTGTGGACTCCACCAGCGGCCGGACACGGTCGACGACCGGCGAGAGCAGCGAGTCCTCGTCGGGTTCGCTCTCCTGGGCCCCCTGTTTTTTGATGCCGTCCCGGATTGTCGTGAGTTTGCCGCCGTCGCCGTGGCCGAGAAAGGGTGCGTGTGGCTGCATGTAGTGGAGCACGGTCCGGTCGTGGCGCTCGACGGCCTCGCGGTGGTCGACAAACGAGTCGGTCAGACTGTCGGGTGGGACGGTCCCGAGCGAGTCGTCCCAGCCCTCCTGCCAGACGTCGACGATGCTCCCGAGGTGGTCGGTGGCGGTCCACTCGTAGTCACAGCTCGCCCCCCACTTGAGCTCGTTCAGCGGGATGCCGAGGCTGTTGATGAACGGGTTGCCCGAGAAGTACGCCACGTCGAGGTCGCCCGTGAGCGTCCGCGTGGCCCACTCGGGCGTCGAGGACCCCCGGGACTGTCGCTTCTCGAGTGTCCCCTCGACGTAGTCGTCGTAGACATCGCTGAACAC
>JAQCNG010000175.1 GCA_028275145.1 Halovenus sp.
GGATAGTCCCGACGGCGGACAGCGGAGGCAATACGCAATCGTTAAACCCGGCACGAGTCTTATTTTCTCTTGTGTCCGCCCTTAGCTCAGACTGGTAGAGCAGTCGACTGTAGATCGACTTGCCCCCCGTTCAAATCGGGGAGGGCGGATTCTCCCTGCGAACAAAGTGAGCAGTGGAGAATCTATCATGAGGCGATTTGAGCCGACGAGTCGCAGCGCGCGAACGGAGTGAGCGCGACCGTCTCGGCTCGTTCAAATCGGGGAGGGCGGATTCTCCCTGCGAACGAGGTAGGCAGTGTGAACGACAACCGACAGAGTCGTCCGGTCCTGTGGCGTCGATCGATATCCAACGTGTCTTTATACTCCAGAGCCTAGTGATACTGAATGGAATTCGACGATCTGCTGCACGCACGACGGTCAGTACACGAGTACAGTGACGAAACAATCCCGGAGTCGACCCTGGAGAGTATCTTCGAGGCAGCGACGCTCGCGCCGTCGGGGTACAATCTCCAGCCGTGGGAGTTTCTGGTTCTGCGAGACGACGAACGGAAATCGACGCTCAAGGAGGTCGCAAACGGACAGGACCACGTCGAGACGGCGGACACGGCCGTCGTCGTGCTCGGCCACACCGACCCGATGGCACACGCGGAGTCTGTGTTCGACGACTGGCTGGCAAAGGATTATCTGCCCAGCGAGGAGGTCCGGGAGGCTCTTCTCGGGAACGTCGAGGGGATGAGTGAGATGCCCGAATCGGACCGTCGCACCTGGACGACGCGGTCCACCGCGCTCGCGGCGATGACGCTCATGTACGCTGCACGCGACCACGGCGTCGCCAGCTGTCCGATGGAGGGGTTCGGCGCGGACGCGCTCACCGAGGCGTTCGACATTCCCGACGAGTACGAACCGGTCATGCTGATAACGCTCGGCTACGCCGCGGAGGGTGCCGCGGACGTCGAGAACGAGCGAAAGGCACGGCGACCGGTCGAGGAGATCGTCCACTACGGCGAGTTCGACCCCAGCGAGGAGACGACACTCGGGGCCGCGGACGACTGATACGGTCGTTCGTAGTTATTTTCGTGGCCACGTCACAGATGCCGGTCTGTCAGGGCGTGGTACACGCGATTTGTTTCACCACGGCGGTAAAGAGTCACGAACGACCGTATGAGAGACCGGCCCGCTGTCTGACACCCGGAGCGAGGCCCGGCGGTGAACTGTCCCGGCCCCGGGCGCTCGTCAGAAAAACTCCCGGAGACAGACCCGCCGCTCGGGAAAGAGTTCCCCGAGCGACTCGCGGCAGGCGTCGTCGAGCACGGTCAACCCGGCGACGCGCTCGGCAGTGGCCGGGTCGTGTCGGCCAAGATACAGCTGTGTGAGCGTGCCGATGTCGGTTCGAGCGTCCGGCTCCGAGTCCGGGAGTTCTTCGATATTGCTGAGTTCTTCGATATTGCTTTGTGTCACGCGCACGCGGGCATCGTTCTCAGGTAACAGCGGGTCCTCGACGGCAAGCGTCAGCGGCCGGTCCAGTCCGGCCCGGTCGAGTCCGGCGAGAGCGTCGAGCGTGGTCAGTCTCGCCATCGGGCCGGCGACCCGCTCGCAGGTGGCCACGTCCGGGTTCTCCACCAGCGCCAGCAGTCTGGAGTCGGTCGCGCGGTGCAGTTCGACGTGGTCTATCTGTGCGCCGTGGCGGCGCAGAAACTCCAGCAGACTCCGGTGGGCTTCCTCGTCGGCGTAGCCGAGAGCGCTGACCGACAGCGTCCGGTCGTGGGCGTCACTGTCGGTGACCGTGTAGACCAGATAGCCCACCAGAGTGGCGTCTCGCTCGTAGCCGTAGACAAACGGTTCCGTGCCGCCGGTCCAGTTGGTCAGCGTCCGCTCGCGCCACCAGGATTCGGACCGGCGCATCGACAGTGTCAGACCGTCGCCAAACGCCGCCTCGACGGCGCGGAGTCGCTCCCAGTCGCCGGCGTCGAGTCGCCGGTAGCGGCCCTGTGTGTCGTGGGCCGGCAGCGTCGTCGGTGGCAACCCGAACTCGTGGAAGTCGTTCGCCGTCGCCCAGCCCATGCCCCGATAGAACGGCGTCGAGAACGGCCAGAGCACGACCAGTTCGACCCCCTCCTCGCGGTACTCCCGGCAGACCTCGCGGCAGAGTTCGCGGGCGTACCCCTGCCGGCGGTGTTCGGGCGGCGTGGCCACCGCACCGAGCCCCCCGACCTGCTCGACACCGTCGCGGACGTAGGCCCGAAAGGCGTAGCGCTTGCACCCGCTCACGAGTCCGTCGTCGTAGAGGCCGCGCAGGTCGAAGAGGTCGCTCTCGAGTGAGTCGGTGTCGGGTTCCTCGCGTGGCCCCTGTTCGGCGGCGAAGGCGTACCGGGTGAATCGGCTGAACGCCGCGCGGTCCTCCGGAGCAATCGGACGGTACTCGGCCATACCGCCCCCTCCGGGGCCGGATACAAAAAGCTGTCACAGTCGTGTCTCCGTGGGCAACACAAACGGTTTTGAGGGCCAGTCCGTAGCAGAGGTGTGTCACAGTTCGAATCGGTCCTGATATACGACGGGGAGTGTCCGTACTGCTCGGTAGCCGCGCGGGCGCTCGAACGGGTGCAGGAGGTCGGTGCCGTCTCGTGGTACGACGAGAGCGCACAGTCGTTCCTGCGGGCGCAGTTCGGGGCGACGCCGTTCGCGATGGTGCTGGTCGACGCCACCGAGGAGCGGGTGTACGCCGGAGAGTCCGCCGCCGAGGAGTTGACCCGGCGGGCGGGGATGCCGGAACTCGTCGGGTCGCTGGTCCGGGACAACTACGAGACAATCGCCCGCGTCGTCGGCCTGGCGAGCAACCGCGGCCGTGACCCCGACGACGTCCACGAGCAGTACGACCTGACCGCCGAGGGGGGCGAGCGCTTCGACGCGCTCGCGGCGAACGCAGTCGACCGGGACATCCGGGAGTCCGACGGCGTGCCGGGAGAGTCGACGCGGGTCACCAGTCGAGACGGGTGACGAGAACAATCGCGAAGTAAAGGACGCCGAGCATGAACACCACCGCCGCGATATCACCGACCCACCCCAGCGCCACGCGTCCGTCCAGGATGGTGACGCCCGTCGAGACAACCCATATCCAGACGAGCAACGGTTGTTGTGTGATTTTGATATCCATAGCCGTAGTTACGGCTGTTCGGGCAAAAATGCAGGGTTGGCGGGGTAGTGACACTGTCGGCAGTCGGCCCGTTCCTGCGGGTCAGCGCTGGCCTGTAACAGTTAACTCCCGTGGCCCGCAACAAGGCGTATGAATATCGAGTACCGCGACACCGAGCGGGGGCAGACGGTCGCCGCCCGGACAGAGGCGTTTCTCGACGAGGTGGTGTTGCCCCGCGAGCGGGAGTGGCTTGGGCAGCGAGACGTGCGAGCGGACAGCGACCGGTCGGCCGAGGGGGAGACGCTCGTCGAGGAGTTGCGCGCGGAGGCGCGGGAGCGGGAGGTGTTCGCACCGCAACTGCCGGCGGAGTACGGTGGCCTCGGACTGGCGTTCGAGGACCTGCTGCCGGTGTTCGAGCAGGCCGGGCGGAGCATCCTCGCCACGCGGGCGATGCACGTCGCTGCCCCCGACGAGGGCAACATGCACATCCTCGAGATGGCCGGCACCGAGGCCCAGAAAGAACGGTGGCTCCGCCCGCTCGCGCGCGGCGACATCTCCTCGGGCTTTTCGATGACAGAACCGGCGCAGGGCGGCGGCTCCGACCCGAAGCAGATGCAGACCACCGCAGAAAAAGACGGTGACGAGTACGTCATCACCGGCCACAAGTGGTGGACGACACAGGGCAGCGAGGCGGACGTGCTCATCGTCGTCGCGCGCACCGACTGGGACGAACACCCCTACGTCGGCACGTCGCTGTTTCTCGTGCCCGCCGACACGCCGGGTGTCGAGATACGGCGCGACGTGCCCCACATGGGCGAGTCGGGGCTCTCTCACGCCGAGATTGTCTACGACGGGGTGTGTGTGCCCGCGGAGAACATGCTGGGTGCGGAAAACGCCGGTCTCGCGGTCGCCCAGCAGCGTCTCGGTCCCGCCCGCCTGACCCACTGTATGCGGTTCATCGGGATGGCCGACCGGGCACTCGACGTGGCAAAGGCGTACATGAGCGAGCGGACGGCCTTTGGTGACCCGCTGACCGACAAGCAGGCGCTCCGGTTCGAGATATCAGACGCGGAGATGCGCCTCCACGCCGCCCGGACGATGGTGCGCCACGCCGCCCGGACGCTCGCCTCGGAGGGTGAGGCCCGTGTCGAGGTGGCGATGTCGAAGGTGTTCACCGCCGAGACGGTCCAGGACATCATCGACACCTGCGTCCAGACCTGTGGCGGCAACGGCATCGGCAAGGACCTCCCACTCGCGGACTTCTACGAGAGCGTCCGGGCCTTCCGCATCATCGACGGGGCCGACGAGGTCCACCTGCGCTCCATCGCCAAACGCGCCCTCGACGACGAGGAGAGTCACCCCGAGGAGCTGGCGCATCTCACCCGCTTTCGCGAGGACCTGTCCGTCGGCGGAGAGTAACTGGGCGAGCCACGCCACCGACAGCCACCACAGTAATGAGCGGTCGACACCCAGTACCCGCATGGTGACGACCGGTCAGAAAGCGCCCGATTTCATCAGACCCGCGGTCGTCGGTGGGGACGTGCGGATGCTGGAACTGTTCGCCGAACTGCGCGAGCACAGCGCCGTGGCGCTCGTGTTCCAGCCGGCGGATTTCGTCCCGACAGGGACCGCCGAGTTGCGCGCCGTGCGGGATGCCGGCTGGCACGACCACCCCGAACTGCTGGTCGTCGGCGTGACCGGCGACAGCCTCTACAGCCACTTTGCCTACGCCGCCCAGTACGACCTCGGGTTCCCGCTCGTGTCGGACTTCCACGGCGGTGTCGCCGACTCCTACGACCTGCTCGTCGCCGAGTGGGAGGGCCACAGCGAGATTCCCGGGCGGGCAACTGTCGTTGTCGACGGCGACTGGACGGTCCGGACAGTCGAACGCGTCGACCCGCTGGACTCGCGCTCGCCCGCGCCCGTCGAGCGCGCGACCGGGTCGCTCCAGGGCCTCGGTCTCGATGTTACGCGGCCCGACGTGGAGTACGACCTGTAGTCACTCGGTGCTCGCGGAGGGTCGACTGGTGGCCTGCTGTGGGGCGTCCTCCCCGTCGTCCTGGCTCTCGGTCTCCGCCTCGCTGCCGGGTTCGGGCGGCAGGTCCGCCTCCGCCAGCAGCGCATCGACGTCGACGCCCTCCTGCTCGGCGACGGCCTCCAGCAGCGCCCGCTGTTCGGCGAGTTCGTACTCGATGTGGTCGACCTGCTCGCTGGTGTTCTCCAGGTCGGTCTGGAGGCGGTCCATCTTCTCCATCAACTGGGTTATCTTCTTGTAGCTCTCCTCTGCGACCTTTATGAGTCGCTGGATGCGCTTTTTTGTCTTCGTGATGTTCATACAACCCAGTACGGACAGGTGGTTTGTGGTTCTTTCGACCCTGCGGGCCGGAGTCGCGGGCGACTGGCGGGCCCGACGCTACCTCTCGGCCCGGGGTCGCGGGCGACTGGCGAGCCCAATGCTGTCTCTCGGGCCGGGGTTGCAGGCGACGAAACTGCCCACATATCTTTTTGTGCGCGGTGTTCGTACGTTCACGTATGGGACGACTGAAACGAGCGGTGACGCGAGCACAGTACGCAGCGATGGGCGCGGCAGTCGGCGCGGGAGTCGGCGGCCTGATAAGCAGGTCGGCGGCGAGCACCGGCGGCGCGACGGGCGCGCTGGCCGGCGCACTGGTCGGCGAGTTCCGCGCTCGCGCCGAGGAAGAGGGTGGCGTGGCCGGCCGCCTGAGCCGCGGTGACGACGACTCGAGTGAGGGTATCGAGAAACAGATCCGGAGTCGCCTCGACAACAGCCTCCCCGACCGCGACTGACAGCCGGGATACCAGCACTGTTTGGCGTCGGGTTGATTTGGCTGGAACCACAATAGAGAGTAGTGCCAGCAGAGCGCAAGGGCGTCGACATGACCGCGGGGTCGATAGCCCCGAAAGTTCTCGCGCTGGCGTGGCCGCTCGTGCTGGGGAACCTGCTCCAGACGGCCTACAACCTCGCGGACCTGTTCTGGGTCGGCCAGGTCGACCGCGAGTCGCTGGCAGCGGTGTCGCTGATGTTCCCGGTTTCGTGGATGTTCGTCTCGACAGCAATCGGCATCACGGCCGCGACAATCGCGCTGGTCTCGCAGTACACCGGCGCGGACAACGAGCGCATGGCCGACCGGGTGGTCGCACAGACGATTCTGCTCGCGCTCGCGGTGTCGGGGGCGCTGGCGGTTGTCGGGTGGCTCGGTCGACACAGACTGCTCGAACTCATCGGTGCGGAGGGCGCGGTGCTGTCGGAGTCGCTGGCCTACATCGAGATTATCTTTCTCACCCTGCCGCTGACGTTCCTGTTTTTCGCGTTCCGGTCGTCGCTGCAGGGGGCCGGCGACACACGGACGGCGATGTGGCTGGTGTTTATCTCCGCGGGAATGAACGTCGTCATCGACCCGTTTCTCATCCTCGGCTGGGGCCCGTTCCCGGCGATGGGCACCCGCGGGGCGGGGTGGGCAACGTTCGCCGCGCGGGGCTTTGCTGCCGTCGCGGGGGTCTACATCCTGTTGCGGGGCGGGTTCGGCGTGCGACTGCGGCTCCGTGACCTGCGTCCCGACCCCGAACTGCTCCGGAAACTGGTCGACATCGGCTATCCGGCGACAATCGACGGCTGGGCCCGCAGTTTCGCGGCAGTCGCGATGGCGGCCTTTGTCACCCCCTTTGGGGCGGCCGCAATCGCCGCCTACGGCATCGGCATCCGGCTGATGTCGGTCACCTGGTCGGTGGCGGGTGCGGTCGGACAGGCAACGGCGACCGGTGTCGGGCAGAACCTCGGCTCGGAGACGCCCGACCGCGCACGCAGGGTCACCTGGGTCGCCACCGCCGGGACGATGACCCTGCTCGCCGCGGCGGCTGGACTCTGCCTGCTCGTGCCGGAGTTCATGATGGGGCTGTTCACCGACGACGCCGAGACCATCTCCGAGGGGGCGACATTTCTGCTGGTCATCGCGCCGGCGTGGGCCGTCTTCGGCGGGACGATGGTCATCCAGGGGGCCTTTCGCGGGGCGGGCCAGACAAAGGT
>JAQCNG010000193.1 GCA_028275145.1 Halovenus sp.
GGCACGCCCGCGTCGGCGACGGCCGTGGCGAACGCCTGCGAGTCGGTCTCCAGTGCGTCGAACGTGTTGTAGTGAATCGGCACGACCAGCCCCGGGTCCATCGCCGCCGCGAGGTTGGCAGCCTCGCGCCGGTCCATCGTGAACGCGCCGCCGATAGGCGGACAGAACACGTCCACGTCGAGTTCCGCGTGACCCGCCAGCACGTCGGTGTCACCGGGCCAGAACAGCCGCGTCCCCTCGATGTCGAGAAGGAACCCACAGCCACGCCCTTTCGGGTGGAACGGTGTGCCGTCGGCACGGACCCGGGGGCCGTCGGGGTCGTTGTGGGCCGGAACAGTCCAGAACGGTGTGTCCGCGGCGACACCCTGTTCCTCGGCGCCGACGGTCCGCACGCGGTGGGGCAGGTCCACGAACCGCGGCAACCCGCGGCCACTCCGACTGGGCTGGATCCCCTCGAAGGCCAGCACCGTGGCATCGGGGGCCGCCACCCGGTCGATGCCGTCCGGGTCGTAGTGGTGAACGTGCGTGACACAGACGAGGTCACCGTCCCGGGGGCGGTACTCCCGGGCCGGCGGATGTGCGGCGGCCGCCCGCTCGCTGTCGGCCGTCCACCCGTTGCTGAGCACCCCGTACCGGCCCGGGTCGAGATAGACGACCGTCTCCCCGGCGGCGATGCGGAGGGTGGCGTATCCCAGCCACTCGACTGTCAGATTCTCGTACTCAATGGGCATGTGGAACCGTTGGGCACAGCAGTACAAGGGCGTTCGGCTCCGGTGTGGTGTCGGGCAGACTGTCGGCTGTCGTGGGGTATCAGTTTGCTGGACCGACCCGAAACCCCTTACTATCAAGGGCACCTAGCCAGGGTGATGACCGATACCGTGGACGACGTCGACATGCCGTATGACGACGAAGCGTCCAAACAGGAGAAGATCGAATCGCTAGAGCAGCGTCTCGAACTGCTCGAGGAGCAAAACGAGGACATGCGGGACAAACTGCTCGACGCGAACGCGGAGAACAACAAGTACCAGCAGAAACTGGAGCGACTGACCCACGAGAACAAGAAGCTCAAGCAGTCGCCGCTGTTCGTGGCGACGGTACAGGAGATAACCGGCGACGGCGTCATCATCAAACAGCACGGCAACAACCAGGAGGCGCTGACGGAGGTAACAGACGAGATGCGCGAGGACCTGGAACCGGACGCCCGGGTGGCGGTGAACAACTCGCTGTCGGTGGTCAAGTCACTGGACGACGAGACGGACGTGCGTGCCCGCGTGATGCAGGTCGACCGCAGTCCGGAGGTGGCCTACGGCGATATCGGGGGTATCAAAGAACAGATCGAGGAGGTCCGGGAGACTGTCGAGATGCCGCTTCGCAACCCGGGGATGTTCGACTCGGTCGGCATCGACCCGCCGTCGGGTGTGTTGCTCCACGGGCCGCCGGGAACGGGCAAGACGATGCTGGCGAAGGCCGTCGCCAAACAGACCGATGCCACGTTCATCAAGATGGCCGGTTCCGAACTCGTCCACAAGTTCATCGGGGAGGGTGCGAAACTCGTCCGGGACCTGTTCGAACTCGCCCGGCAGAACGAACCGGCGGTGATATTCATCGACGAGATCGACGCCATCGCAGCGAAGCGCACCGAGTCGAAAACCTCCGGCGACGCGGAGGTCCAGCGCACGATGATGCAACTGCTCTCGGAGATGGACGGGTTCGAGGACCGCGGCGAGATCAGCATCATCGCCGCCACCAACCGCTTCGACATGCTCGACCGCGCCATCCTCCGCCCTGGCCGGTTCGACCGCCTCATCGAGGTGCCAAAGCCAGACCCCGAGGGTCGCAGCCAGATCTTCCAGATACACACCCGGGAGATGAACGTCAGCGACGACGTCGACTACGACGGGTTGGCCGAGATGGCGGCCGAGTCCTCCGGTGCTGATATAAAGGCTATCTGCACCGAGGCGGGCATGTTCGCAATCCGCGACGACCGCGAGGAGGTGCAGATGAGCGACTTCCGGGACGCCTACCAGAAGACACAGAACGAGGAGGCGAGCAACGAGGTCTCCCGGACCTTCGCCTGACCGTCTCACCGGTCGAACACGGTGGCGACGACGGCAATCGAGCGGGTCTCCTGGACACGACGACGGCAATCGAGCGGGTCTCCTGGATAGACAGCCGTGTGCAGGCACGGAGTGCTACGTGGTTAGGCACAGGGTACTCACCAGTGGAGACCAAACAGTCAGTATGCACCTGTTCTGGCATCGACGAGACCCGCGGACGCGCGACAACGCGGGCCTGGCGGCGGCCACGCGAAACGAACGTGTTGTTCCGGTTTTGCCCTACGAGACGGACCTGCTGGGGACGATGGGGTCCCGGCAGCGTGCCCTCTATCTCCGGCACGTGAAAGCGCTCCAGCGTCGCTACCGCGAACTCGGGAGTGACCTGGTCGTCCGTTCTGGCCCACCCAGCGAGGTGCTGCCGGAACTCGCCGACGAGTACGACGCCGAGACGGTCTTTTACAACGACCACTACCGTGCGGCGCGTCGGAACCGCGAGCGACGCGCCGAGCGGGCGCTCGCACAGGCCGGCGTCGAAACCGACTCCCGAACGGACCTCCTGCTCGTCGACCCCGAGCGACTCGAACCGTCGCACCCCAATCACAGCCAGTTCCACAACGACTGGGAGGACGTTCCGAAGCGACCACCGAACGACGAGGTGTCAGCGGACGCGCTCGCGGAGGTGAGCGACCGGAAGACCGTTCCGGAGCCGGACGCCGACATCGACCTGCCGGAGGCCGGGTACGAGGCCGCACGCGAGCGACTCGACAGTTTCCTCGAGGAGGGTATCGCCAGTTACAACGACACCCGGGACGACCTCGCGCGGGCGGCGGAGGCCCCGACAGCAGCAGTTTCTCGCATGTCGCCGTACATCTCGACCGGCGCAATCGGTATCCGCGAGGTCTGGGGGGCCGCCACCGACGCCTACAACCAGGCACGGGGTGGCGAGCGCCGCAACGTCGGAAAGTACCGCTACGAACTCTCCTGGCGCGAGCAGAACTACCACCTGCTGTACTACAACCCGGACCTGCCGGTTTCGAACTACAAGTCGTTTCCACACGAGATTGCCTGGCGCAACGACGAGGAGGCACTCGAGGCCTGGAAGCGCGGCGAGACGGGCTACCCACTGGTCGACGCCGGAATGCGACAGTTGAACACGGAGGGGTACATCCACAACCGGCCACGCCAGGTGGTCGCGAGTTTCCTGACCAAGCACCTGCTGGTCGACTGGCGCGCCGGCGCGAACTACTTCCGGAAGCAGTTGCTCGACCACGACTACGCCTCGAACTTCGGCAACTGGCAGTGGATCGCCTCGACCGGGACCGACTCGGTGGACGTGCGCATCTTCGACCCCGTGAGCCAGGCCAGCAAGTACGACGACGACGGAACGTTCGTCCGGGAGTACGTGCCGGAGCTCCGTGACGTGCCGGCGTCGAAGATTGTCGACTGGCCGACCCTCTCGAACGGCGAGCGCGAGCGACTTGCGCCGGAGTACCCACACCCGATTGTCGACCGCAACAACGGCTACGAGCGCGCACAGCGGGTGTTCGAGGAGGCACTGGGCAAGCGCTGACGCCGGTTCGGGGCGGCCACCCGCCGCCTGTCGAACCGGAGACGGGCGGTCTGTGGCTGTGAGTCGGGCAAACAGCGGCCCGTGTCTGCTCCGGTCGGGACGAAAGCGTTTTTCCACGTCGCCAGCGGAATGGGAGTAATGGGGCTCGAAGAGGATATCGAGAGAATCGAGCAGGAGATTCGGGACACCCCCTACAACAAATCTACAGAGCAACATATCGGCCGTCTGAAGTCGAAGCTCGCGGAGAAAAAGGAAACGTACGCGAAACGCCAGTCGTCCTCGGGCGGTGGCCCCGGCTACGCAGTCGAGAAGACGGGCGACGCGTCGGTGGCGCTGGTGGGCTTTCCCAGCGTCGGCAAGTCGACACTTTTGAACGCGCTGACCAACGCCGACAGCAAAACCGGTTCCTACGAGTTTACCACAATCGACGTCAACCCCGGGATGTTGCAGTACCGGGGTGCGAACATCCAGTTACTGGACGTGCCGGGGCTCATCGAGGGTGCCGCCGGCGGCCGGGGTGACGGGCAGGAGGTGCTCTCGGTCGTCCGGACCGCCGACCTGGTCGTGTTCGTGCTCTCGGTGTTCGAGATTGACCAGTACGAGCGCCTCCACGAGGAGCTGTACAAGAACGGAATCCGTATCGACCGCGAGCCACCCCGGGTGTCGGTCCGGAAAAAGGGAAAGGACGGCATCTCGGTCAACGCGAGTGTCGACCTCGAACTGGACGAGGGGACGATAACGAGCATTCTCCGCGAGCACGGCTACGCGAACGCCGACGTGGCAATCGGCGAGCAGGTCGACCTCGACCGCCTCATCGACGGCATCCGCGACAACCGCGTGTATCTCCCGTCACTGGTTGTGATCAACAAGGCCGACCTCATCGAACCGGAGTATCTCGAGACGGTCAACGAACAGCTCCGTGGCCACGACATCGACCCCGAGGAGGCGGTGTTCATCAGCGCCACCGAGAACCGGGGACTCGACGCGATGCGCGAGACAATCTGGGCGGAACTCGGTCTCGTCCGGGTGTACATGGACAAGCCCGGTCGGGGTATCGACTACGACGAACCACTCGTTCTGTTCGAGGGTGACACCGTCGGTGACGCCTGCGAGAAACTCGGCGGCGCGTTCCGCGACCGCTTTCGTTTCGCCCGGGTCTCCGGACCCAGCGCCAAACACGAGAACCAGCAGGTCGGTCTCGACCACGAACTCGCCGACGAGGACGTGCTCCGCATCCTGACGAGCAAGTGAGTGTCCACGGTTCACCGCCGGAGGCTCTGTGGTCGCCGGTCGACTCGCCGGGTGCTGGCCGGTCAGCTCCGTTCGGTCTCGACAACGGTCCCCTGGTCGTCGAGTGTCACGTCGAGTTGGTCGTCGTCGGCCTGGAACGTGAGTCGCACCCGGAGTGGCTCGTTCGAGACGATCGCACTGGAGACGCTGTCTACCTCGATGTGATGCCGGGGTCGCGTGTCGATGTCGTGGTCGTAGTAGAACGCGACGACCGCAGGGTGGTCGAGTACCACCCAGTGGAGTTCAGTCTCGAACGCCAGTCGACAGCGCGGGCACTCGAACTCCGCGAGGACGGGTTCGTCGTCGGAGTCCTCCGGGGTAAACTCGTCGCCTCGCGCGCCGGCGGCGGGCACGGTCATATCGACCGTCCCGAAACACTCGGGACAGATACCGTCGCGTGCCTGCTCGACCGCCCGCCTGACGTCCCGCTCGGCGGCGGTCGTTATGCCGTCGATATCCCGGTCGACTGCAACAGCAGGCGGCACGGTGTTGCCAAACACGACGCCGTGTTCCGGACAGATAATCCGCAGGAGTCCCCCCTCGTACACCCCGGTCAGGTCAGCGCCACAGTTCGGACAGTCGTCATCGAGTTGTCCCTCGATCGAACCGATGGATACGTCTGCGTAACTTCCCCGGAGAACCGCACTCGACACCTCGAATCCTGCCGGGGAGAGCACGTACCCGTCGTCGGTCTGCTCGACGTACGTACCGAGTAGTTCGCCGAGGTGGTAGTTGAACCGGCCGGAGTCATCCGATTCAACCGCGCGCCGGATCTCCTCGAACTCCATCGGCACCGGCTTCCAGGCGTTCGCACGCTGGCGGGCCCCGAGCGTCTCGACGATGCTCAGGCGGAGTTCGTGACCGAGAATGTCGAACGCATCCGTCTGGTTGCCGTTTAGCCGCTGTTTTACCGAATCTGGGGAGCCATTCCGGTCACCGGACATACACCTGTCTCCGCGCGATGAGATATAAACGTTGCTCCGGGGTGGTCCGTGGAACGCAGGGGCGCGAGCGGTTGGCACGGAGTGCAGTTCGAAGGGTTTATTCGCCTCGTTGGCCACTTTTTGACAACAACAATGTCTGAGAAGCCAGCGTCGATGTACCGGGACATCGACAAACCCTCGTACACGCGCCGGGAGTACATCACCGGCATTCCGGGCTCGAAAATCGCACAGTACACCATGGGCGACCAGCAGACGATGCCCGAGGACTACCCGGTCCAGATTTCGATGATGGTCGACGAGAGCGTCCAGATTCGTCACGGCTCGCTCGAGGCCTCGCGGCTCTCGGCGAACCGCCATCTGATAAAGGAACTGGGCGAGGAGAACTACCGGATGATCCTCCGGAAGTTCCCCCACCAGGTAATTCGGGAGAACAAGCAGGCAACCGGCGCGGGTGCGGACCGTGTCTCCGACGGGATGCGCCAGTCGTTCGGGAAAATCGTCGGCACCGCCGCGCGCATCCAGGCCGGCGAGCGCCTGTTCACCGCGTACTGCGAGGTCGACCAGGCCGACGCCGTCAAGGAGGCCTACCGACGCGCGTACAACAAGATCACCCCGCCCTGTACCATCCGTGTCGAGCGTGGCGAAGAGGAACTCATCGCCTGAGAGTTCCCCGGGAGGAAAGTCCCGGCGCAGAGTCGTCTCGTTTTCGACCGACGTGCACCTCCTGCTCCGCTCACCGCACCAGATACGGCTCCTCGCCGGGGAAAAACCGGCCGAGGTCTGACTGCTGACGGTAATCACGCCCCCGGAGGTCACGGAGCGTGTCGACGAGACGGTCGGTCTGGTCGTCGGTCCACCCGGCGGGGTCGGCAACGGGAACGACCAGCCACCCGGCACCGTCGAGCGTGCTGGCGTGTGGTTCCTCGTCGGCCCGGTCGGACGGAAGCGAGGTGTAGTTCCCGAGCACGTGCTCGGTCGCACACGGCCCGACCGGGAGCAACACGTGGGCGGTTATCGCCCGGAGTTCGGCGTCGAAAAACGGCTCCATCTCCGCGTACGTGGCCGGGGTATCGCCGCAGTCACCCGGCGGGTCGGGCGAACACATCGAGCGATAGGAGAGGAACGTGCCGGGAGCGTCGAGGGTCGGCCCGTCGGGGTCGAAGGTGTCCACCAGGCCGCCCCGGCCGAGCACCGAGAAGAACCGCTCCGACCACGGCTGTCCGGTGAACGGAACGCCGGTTTCCGTGCCGCCGTGGACACCCGGATGATTCCCGACCACGTGGAAGTGGGCGTTCGCGTCGCCGTACCCAAACACCGCCTGCTCGCATGGCGGGTCGAGTCCGAACGGGTTCCGCTGGCGGTCTGCGACGTACTCCACAGGTCAGTGCTCGACCCCCTCCCTAACCCGGCTTTCGGTTTCGGCCGACACGCCGACCTGACTCCGTCCGGGAACCCGGGCGAGGGACAAATTTTCTATGCGGGCGAGACCTACCAGCAGGCATGAGGCTCGAAGCGGCAGAAACCGCGGTGGTCGTCGTCGACATGCAGAACGGCTTCTGTCATCCCGACGGGAGCCTCTACGCACCGGGGAGTGAGGACGCAATCGAACCGAGCGCGCGTCTGGTCGAGCGGGCGCGCGAGGCGGGTGCGCACGTGGTCTACACCCGTGATGTCCACCCGCCGGAGCAGTTCGAGGGCAACCACTACTACGACGAGTTCGACCGCTGGGGTGAACACGTCGTCGAGGGCTCCTGGGAGGCCGAACTCGTCGAGGCGCTCTCCCCCCGGGAGGAGGAACTGGTCGTGGTCAAACACACCTACGACGCGTTCCACCAGACCGAGCTCGAGGGCTGGCTGGACGCCCACGGGGTGAACAATCTCGTGTTCGGCGGGACGCTGGCGAACGTCTGCGTGCTCCACACGGCCGGGAGCGCCGGTCTGCGCGACTACCGGCCGGTGCTCGCGGAGGACGCTATCGGCTTCATCGAGGAGGGCGACCGCGAGTACGCGCTCGACCACGCCGGGTGGCTGTTCGGTGACGTGGCGAGTCTCGAGGAGATCTCCCTCGAGTGACTCGCGGTGGTCGGACGGGCGTAGCCG
>JAQCNG010000208.1 GCA_028275145.1 Halovenus sp.
TCCCTCGCCCGCGGCCGGCACGACACCTTGCATTCCGAACACCTCCCCGCTACGACGCCCGCACGAGGGGCTCGTACCAGTCGCGGTTCTCGCGGTACCACTCGATGAACTTCCCAACCCCTTCCCGGATCGTGTGGTCGGGGTCGTAGTCCAGCACCTCCCGGGCCTTCGAGACATCGGCGTGGGTGTGGTCGGCGTCTGCGTCGTGGCGCTCTGCGTACTCGATCTCGAGATCTGGTGCGACCTGATCACGAACCGCTGTAGCCAGCGTCTTGATGTCGATATTGTCCGAGGAGCCGACGTTCAGCGTCTCGCCGTCGGCGGCGTCCGTCGACAGCAGTTGTCTGTTCGCCTCGACCACGTCGTCGATATAAGTGAAATCCCGGGTCTGGCTCCCGTCGCCGTACACGACGGGTGGCTCGCCGGCCACACACCGCGAGACGAAATTTGAGATGGCCATGTTCGGGCGCATCCGCGGCCCGTAGACGGTGAAATAGCGCAGCGAGACGGTCGGCAGCCCGTACACCTCGTGATAGGCACTCGCGTAGCGCTCGGCGGCCAGTTTCGAGGCGCCGTAGGGGCTGACCGGTGTCGTCGGATCCGTCTCCGAGAAGGGCAGATACTCCTCGCCACCGCCGTATACCGACGAGGAGGAGGCCAGCACGACGCGCTCAGCTCCGTGTTCGCGTGCCGCGTCCAGCACGTTCAGCGTCCCGTCGACATTTACCGCGTCGTAGGTCCGGGGCGCTTTGACGCTGTCACGGACGCCCGCCCGGGCGGCTTGGTGGTAGACGTACTCTGCTCCGGAAACCAGCTCCTCTACAAGCCCGGCGTCGCGCACGTCCCCCTCAACGAACTCGTAATCCTGACCGCTTCGGTCGGCCGTCTCCCGATGGGCGTCGAGAGTGTGCTCTTTGATCCGCAGGTCGTAGTAGGGGTGCATCGAATCGAGGACGACCACGTCGTGGCCGCCTGCCAGAAACCGCCCGGTGAGGTGGCCGCCGATGAAGCCCGCGCCCCCGGTGACGAGCACTGTCATTACTGGTGGCTGCCCCCCACCGAATAAAAAGCCGCCGGATCTACGGATCCCTGCCACGTGGGCTGCAGACGGCTGTGGCCGGATCCGCTCGCGGAATCAATCGTCATCGGCCGTGTACGCGCCACCGCGTCGTTCGATCGTGTAGATATCTACCAGCTTCTCCTCGTGGTCACACGTCGCACCGAGCCGGAACTGCCCGATCCTGAGCTTCGCGTGGGGAGCACCAGTCAGCGGCTCGAGATAGTCGTCAGGACTGCGCCACTGGTCGGTCACGATCCCGTCGAGTTTGTCGGTGATCCGGCTCTGTGTGTGGTCGTCGAGGTCGTCGTAGGTGCGTTTTGTTGGCGCCCGAAACTGCTAGCTCCACCCGTCATCACTCATTGTCGCCAAGGACTGCGTCCCGGGCAAACGTCTCACTGTCGCCCGCCCGGCGGGCGTGCTCGACGGCGGCGATCTCCTTCCAATTCTCCCGTGTCAGGTCCGGATGCCGGATTGCATCCCGGAGCGCATCCCGGATGAACTCGCTCCGGCTGTTGTACCCCTCGTCCCGCCACGTCGCGTCGATGTCCTCGAGAAACGTCTCCGTCACCCTGATGTTGATGTTCGTCGTCTCATGCTCGTCGTTCGCTGTATCCGTATCGGACATACACACGTGTTACAGCCCGGCGAGCAAGAGGCTTCGGGTGGCTCGTGACCGTCCCGTAGCCAAGCTATACGGGCACTTTTCGATGCCAGGAGTGCCCTGACAGTGGTCCTCGTTTCCCTCTACTCCGTGACCGCCTCGGCGGCCTCCTCGCCCTGCAACAGCCGCTCGGCCTTGTCCCGATCCTCGGGGTAGCCGACGTCCACGCGCCAACCGTCCATCCGGATCGCGTCGATTGTCCGGCCGGACTGGATCAACAGGTCCACGACCTCGGAGAGTTGGTACTCGCCGCGGTTGGAAGGCTAGACGAGATGGCAGGCGTGAACGTGTAGAAGCCGGTCATCACGAGATTGGAGGGCGGGTCCTCTGGCTTCTCGACCACGTCGGTGATCTCCCCATAGTCGTTCGTGTCACAGACCCCGTACCGACTCGCCACCTTCCAGGGCACCTCCTCGGTGAGAAAGGCTGCGTCCGCGCGCTCCTCGCGCTGGCGCCGCACGACATCCTTGAGGTTGGCGTCGAAGATGTTGTCGCCAAGGATGAGCATGAAATCGTCGTCGACGTGCTCCTCGGCGGTCAGCAGTGCGTGTGCCAGCCCGTTCTGTTCGCGCTGGTGGGTGTAGGTGATCGGTATCCCGCCGAACTCGTCGGCCGGCCGGACAGCGAGGAACCCACACCGGCGTGATGACGCCGCCGGCGTCGTCGTATTCTCACGAGATCTGTTTCATCGGTAGCCGATTGAACAGCGCGTCATAGAGGCATTTACAGCCGATTTACTCCGGTGAACTGTTGGAATAAGTATGGGTATAGAGAGCGATGCAAGATGCAGAGGGTATACTGAGCGCGGTATCTAAAACCCCAGAGACAGGTGGGCCACATTCTACGCCGTCGACCCACTTGTCAGACAGCTGGACCGTCTGCCCCTGTCGGGAGGTCGATAACGACGGATGCGCCGGTGTCGTCGGTGTCGCGGCGAGACAGCTCGCCGCCTATCTTCTGGACCGTCCACTTTGTTCCCCACAGACCGAGACTCGTCGCGTGGTTGTGGACGTTCTCACTCCCGGCCTCGATCACCTGCCACTCGGCGTCGGGGATCCCTGGGCCGTTGTCGGTGACCACGACCCGGACCCCCGACTCCCGCTCGGTACCCCGGATCTCGACGTGTGGTGACGGGCTGTCGTTGTGTTCGATAGCGTTGTTCACGACGTTCCGGAGTGCGAATCTGAGCAACTCACCGTTCAGTGCGAGGTCGACCGGTGGGACATCGACTGTCACGGAGACACCCGGTCGGTCCTGTGTGGCGGTATCGACGACTGTATCGACGAGTTGGCGGAGATTCACCTCCGACCGGCGGGACGAGGAGTTCCGCGTCAGCCGCTCGATCCGGCGAGCCTCGACACTCAGCTGTGCAACCTCATCGGCCATCTCGAGGATCTGTGTGACCGATTCGTCGGCCCCACCTCTGTCGCCGTCTTCGAGTGCGAACTCCGCGTGTGCCTTGATCACGTCGAGGCCGTTCCGGACGTTGTGCCTGAGGATACGGTTGAGAACCTGCACCCGCTGGCGGAGCATCTCCTGGTCGGTCACGTCTATCAGTGTCACCGTCTGCCCGAGCGGTCGGCCGTGACCCCCTGTCACCGTCGAGACGCGGGGGTCAAAGCGCTTGTACCCCGGTTCAGTCCACCGTTCCAGGGTCGAGGACTCGCGGAGCGTGTCGATATCGGCCCCGACGACGTCCTCGAGCGCTCGACCGCTGAGGCTGGTTCCAAACAGCCGCTCGGCCTCCCGGTTGGACCGGATGACCCG
>JAQCNG010000211.1 GCA_028275145.1 Halovenus sp.
ATCTCGACGGGCTTTCTGGTCACGGAGACCGACCGGTTCGCGGCGGCGGCCCCCGAACACGGCATCTACGACCGCCGGTCGGCCTTCGGCACCGACGACACCCACGTCTCGACCGCGAACGACCTGGGCGTCCCGTGGGAGGAGCCCGAGGCCTACGAGGCGAACTCCTCGCTCACCGATATCGGCCAGGTGGAGACGCCGCTGCTGGTCACCGCCGGGGAGAACGACTGGCGGTGTCCGCCGACCCAGGCCGAACAGCTGTACGTGAGCGTCCGCAAGCAGGGTGTCCCGGCGAAACTCGTTATCTACCAGGGGGAGAGTCACAGTCCCGGCAGCCCCGACAACGCGACCCATCGACTCGAAACAATCGCCGAGTGGTTCGGCCGGTTCGACCCCAAAACGGAGACCGAGGAGTGACGATTGGGGCACTGCCTGCTCGGTGAGGAGGGTAGGGTGTGCGACCGCGGGACCGACTCCGGGCCGCGTGGCTCACCCCACAGTCGGAACGGGAATCTCGTCGAGCACGTCGCCGACGATATCGCGTTTGTCGATGTCGTTTACCTGCGCGTCGGCGGTGAGCACGAGTCGGTGAGCGAGCACCGGTTGGGCCACCCGCTTTATGATGTCCGGGGTGACGAACCCCTCGCCGTCGAGGAGAGCACGGGCACGGGCGGCCTCGAACAGGCGCTGGGAGCCACGCGGTGAGACCCCGATTGCGACACGGTGGTCCGACCGCGTTGCGCGTGTAATCTCGAGTGCGTACCGCATGAGGTCCTCGTCGACCCGAATCGACTCGGGGACCTCCTGCAGGTCGAACACCTCGTCGGTCGAGAGCACCGACTCGACGGTGGGACTGCGGGCCGACCGGTCGTCACGGCGTTTCAGCAGCGTGAGTTCGCCGTCGAACTCGGGGTAGCCCAGACTGGTTTTCACCATGAAGCGGTCGATCTGTGCCTCCGGGAGCGCGAAGGTTCCCTCCTGTTCGACGGGGTTCTGCGTGGCGATGACGAAGAACGGTTCGGGCAGTTCGTGGGTGTCACCGTCGACACTGACCTGGCGCTCCTCCATCGCCTCCAGCAGTGCCGACTGGGTCTTCGGCGGTGCCCGGTTTATCTCGTCGGCCAGCACGACGTTGTTGAACACGGGGCCGGGCCGGAACTCGAACTCCCGGTCCTGCTCGTTGAAAATGTATGTGCCGGTCACGTCCGCGGGGAGCAGGTCCGGCGTGAACTGGATGCGCGAGAAGGACAGGCCGAGCGCGGTGGCCATGCTCCGGGCTGTCAGTGTCTTGCCCGTTCCGGGGACGTCCTCCAGCAGCACGTGCCCCCGAGCGAGCAGCCCAGTGAGCACGGTTTCGAGAAACTCCCGGTCGCTGACGACCGCCTTGCTTATCGAATCGATGACCGCTGCGCACTCGCGGGTTGCCTGCTCTCTGTCCATTGTGTATCCGACGCCGGCGGGGTGGGCGTCACTACCAGAGCTTTTGCCTCGGTGCTCTTGACGCTGTCCATATCTCGCATAGCAGGAGAAAAGGTAGTGACAGACAACATCACCGACTTTCAGCAACTCGGTGTCGGCGTTGAGTCATTCTAACGTCCTCGTCGACGAGCGCCGGTGCCACGCACTTGCCCATCGAGACTGACTCCGGGGTG
>JAQCNG010000216.1 GCA_028275145.1 Halovenus sp.
CGTTCACCAGAACTTGAGGTTGTTCTTGACCGACTCGCGTTTGAGTTCCTGGATGTGCTCGGTCAGGGGGATGTCCTTCGGGCAGACCTCGGTACAGGAGAACTGGGTCTGACAGCGCCAGACGCCGTGTTCCTGTTCGACGATGCGCAGGCGCTCCTGTTTGCGGTCCTCGCCCTCGCGTTCGTCCATGGCGAAGCGGTAGGCCTTGTTGATGGCCGCGGGGCCGAGATACTGGTTGTCGCCGGCGGCGACGTTACACGAGGACATGCACGCGCCACACCAGATACACCGCGTCGAGAGCTTGATCTTCTCGCGGTTCTGGGGGTCCTGGCGCTGTTCCTCGAGTTCGCCGTCGGGCGTCTCGTCGGGGTCGAAAAACGGCTCGACGGCCTGCATCTGCTCGTAGAAGTGCTCCATATCGACGACGAGGTCCTTCACCACGTCCTGGTGTGGGAGTGGCTCGATGCGGACCGGCCAGTCGAGGTCGACGAGTTGGGTCTTGCAACCCAGTCGCTGGCGGCCGTTGACAAAGAGGGCGTCGGAGCCACAGACCGCCTGCCGGCAGGAGTGGCGAAAGGTCAGCGAGGAGTCGTACACGTCCCGGGAGTAGATGAGCGCGTCCAGCACCGTCATGCCCTCGTGGAACGGAATCTCGAAACTGTCGAAACGCGGCTCCTCCTTTTCGGGCACCTCCGGGTCGTAGCGAAACACCTTCAGTTCGACCGTCTCCTCGGCCTCCGACAGGGCGTTCTCGACCTCCTGTTCGCGCTGTCGGGCGCGCTCGCGTTTCAGTTGCCGGCGGCGCTGGTCGGCCGGCATCTCCTCGGTCTGTTCCTCGGTCTCCTCTCGTTCCTCGATTGTCGTGCTCATTGTTAGATTCCTGCCATTGCGAACGCGACACGGGTGCCCTGCACGACGAGTGCGAGACTCGCAACCGTCAGGACAACCGCGACCACCTTCTTCGGGGTTCCTTCGAGCCCCATGTTAATCAGTCCGTTGTAGACACCGTTGACCCCGTGGAACGTGGCTGTCACGAGAAACGTCATCATCAGCGAGAAGTAGATGAGTCCGTCCATGCGGGCGCTGGTGCCGGCGAAGCTAATCTCGGCGGCGTGATTGACGAAGTGCAGGAGAACAAAGTGAAAGGCGAGTGCGCCGATGAGAAAGACCGCCGTGATGCGCTGGAGCAACCACCGCCAGTCGCCGCGCTCGAACGAGGAGTAGTGCTCTGCCATCTCAGACCGCCCCCGCGAGAAACGTCGGCAGACTCGCGACCGTGATGGCCCCGGTCACCACCAGCGACGCGTAGAAACTCCTGTCCTGACCACCCAGCCCGATACCGAGGTCGACAAACAGCAACCGAATCCCGTTCATGATGTGGAACACGGCAACGGCGAGCAACCCCACCTCGAGAAAGCGCACGACGAGTAACTCCTCGAGTCCACCCAGCGTCTCCGTGTAGACGTCGGTGCCCGCGGCAACAGCGGAACTACCCGGGTCGACGCCGACCGCTGTGCTCAGCACGGCGATGTGGGTGAACAGGTAGCCGACGAGAATCCAGCCGGTGAGTTTGTGGAACACCCACGCCCACATGCCGGCCGAGAACTCCCGCCAGCGACCGAAACTCTCGACCATGCCACGGTCGTGCATCTGACTCATACGAGAGGCTTGGAACGAACACAGATAGGAGTTTCCCCTGCCTGCCGACCGGTTACGTGAGTGCGAGGAGAACGCCCCGCGGCTGTCTGTCACAGCCTCCCGCTGGTCGCCCCCGTCCTGTTGCTCGTGGGCGTCTGTTCCGCTCTTTTCATCCGGTCGTGAGGGCGCTACGACTCCGCCCCGCCGGGTCCACCGACGGGTTCCTCGCGGTCGGATTCCCGGACCAGCCCCAGCGGCACCGCAACGTCGCGCACCTGGAGCGGCCCGCTCGCGCGAAACGCGTCGACGCTGTTGTTGGCTCTGTCGCGACGCGCGTTCGCGGTTTCGGTGTCGCCCGCGGCGGCGGCGTCGGCCGCCTCGCTCATTGTGCCCGCGGCCGAGGCGAGCAGCCCTACCTGCTCTGTGTACCCGTCGAGTAGCGTCCGCACCCGTTTTATATCGACCGTCTCGATGACCTGTGCCTGCTCGAACGCCTCGGCCGCCGCACGCGCGGTCTCGAACTGCCCCACCGCGTCCGCGTACGCCGCGCGGGCCTGCCCGAACACCGGGGCCGCCTCCGCGTAGTCGCCCGCGTTCCACAGGTCGACTGCGTCGGAGTAGGTCGCGTTCGCCGCGCTCGTCCGCTCCGCGGCGACCACTGCCGTCTCCTGTATCTCGACGCGCCTGTCGTACAGCCGGAGCCGGTCCGCCGGACGGCTGGACATGACCTCGCGTGGCTCGTCCGCGTGGGTCAGTCCGAGCACGTGGCCGAGCTCGTGTTTCGTCGTGGTCAGAATCTGTCCAACCGGGCGGGAACCGGCAACGACACGGGCAACGGTCGGTTCCGGGACGCTCGTGTCCGGGCCGAGCACCGGCGCACAACCCAGCACGCGCTCGCTGGACACCGCCACGTCCGAACAGCCCCGGGGGCTGTCGGTGTATGTGACCACCAGGTCCGCCTCGCCGGTTCCGACGCCGTCGAACCCGACCCCGAACCCGGCGTAGCGCTCGCTGTTCGTCTCCCAGAACGCCAGCGCCTCCCGGGTGACCGCCTGCAGGTCGTGGGTCGTGTCGGTGCTCTGGTCGACCCGGACGGTGACGGTCCCGCCGGCGAACGGGTGTTCCTCCCCGGTGTCCGAGATGGAGAGACAGCCAGCGGTGGTGGCGAGTCCTGTTACCCCCGCGAGCACGGTCCGGCGTCGCATCGGTCTTTCTTTGATTCGGGCGAGTAAATCTCTTGCCGGACCGGGCCACGACCCGGGTGACGTTCGACCGGGACAGCCCGCTCAGCGCCGCCCGGGTCGCGGCGGTGCGCCGTCGAGTGCCCCCTGTTTCAGTTCGCGGGCCTTCTGTTCGAGTCGGTCGGCCACCGCCCCCGTCGGGTCCCCGTTTTCGTGACCATCGGCGACGATATCCACGAGCGCGGAGCCGACGATGACCCCGTCGGCCCCCGCCGAGACGATGCGCTCGGCGTGGCCGCCGGTTTTTATCCCGAACCCGACCGCCTTTGGAACGTCCCAGTCGGCGATGCGGGCGAGCGAGCGCTCGGTGTACTCCGACACCTCCTCGCGTGCCCCGGTGGTGCCGAGGCGGGCCTGCACGTAGACGTACCCCGAGACGAACTCCCGCATCCGGTCGAGGCGCTCGCCCTCGGTGGTGGGCGCGACGATGAACACCAGGTCGAGACCGAACGCGTCACAGGCCGCCCGGAGTGGGCCGGCCTCCTCGGCGGGCAGGTCCGGAATCACGAACCCGTCGACCCCCACCTCGGCGGCACGCTCGACGAACGGCCGCGGTCCGGCCTCGTCGCCGTACTGGTAGACCAGGTTGTAGTAGGTCATACAGACCAGCGGCACGCCCACGTCCAGTTCGGAGACGAACTCGAAGTAGCGGTCGGGGGTCATCCCCGCCTCCAGCGCGCGGACGATTGCCGACTGTATCGTCGACCCCTCGGCGATTGGCTCGGAAAACGGCAGTCCGAGTTCGACGACGTCCGCGCCGCCCTCCGCGACGGCCTCGACGTACCGCAGCGACGCGTCGTACCCCGGGTCGCCCACCGCGAGATACGGGACGAAGGCGGGTTCGTCGAACGCGGCGTCGAGACTCATTGGGCCCCACCGCCCGCGTGGCCGCCCAGGTCACGGAACAGGTCCATCGTGGGGCCGACATCCAGGTCACGTGACTGTGTCTCCTCGATGACAGTCTCGAGGTCCTTGTCGCCGCGGCCGGAGACGTTCAGCACCACTACCTCGCCCAGTTGGTCGTGGTGTTTCTCCAGGTAGCCAAAGGCGTGGGCCGTCTCGAGCGCGGGGATGACACCCTCCGTGCGGGCGAGACGGTGGAAGGCGGCGAGGGCGGCGTCGTCGTCGACGTTGACCGCGTGCACTCGGCCCCGGTCGACCATCTCCGCGAGCTCCGGCCCGACACCGGCGTAGTCGAGTCCCGCCGACACGGAGTGTGACTCCATTATCTGGCCGTCGCTGTCCTGCAACACCTTCGTCCGTGCGCCGTGGAGCACACCCTCGTCGCCGGTCGAGAGGGTGGCCGAGTTGGGCGCGACGCCCGCGTCTTCGTCGACCGACAGCGACGAACCACCCGCCTCCACGGCGTAGAGCTCGACCCCCTCGTCGTCGCGGAACCCCTGGAACATCCCCATCGTGTTCGACCCGCCGCCGGCACAGGCGAGCACCGCGTCCGGCAGTCTGCCGGCGGTTTCGAGCATCTGTGCGCGGGCCTCCTCGGAGATAACCGCGTGGAAGTCACGGACCATCGCCGGAAACGGGTGGGGGCCGACGATGCTGCCGATGATGTAGTGGGTGTCCTCCACGGTGGCGGCCCAGTCACGCATCGTCTCGCTGATGGCCTCCTTCAGCGTCCCCCGACCGGTGGTGACCGGTGTGACCGTCGCGCCGTTTGTCCGCATCCGGAACACGTTGGGTCGCTGGCGCGCGATGTCGGTTTCGCCCATGTATATCTCGCAAGGCATATCCAGGTGGGCCGCGGCCATCGCCGTCGCGGTGCCGTGCTGGCCCGCGCCGGTTTCGGCGATGATGCGCTCCTTGCCCATGTACTTCGCCAGTAGCACCTGCCCGAGCGCGTTGTTCAGCTTGTGGGCGCCGCCGTGTAGCAGGTCCTCGCGCTTGAGATACACCTCGCGGTCGTAGCGCGCCGAGAGCTGGTCTGCCCGGGAGAGCGGCGTCGGCCGACCACCGAAGTCGGCGAGTCGCTCCCGGAACTCGTCGACGAACCCGTCCTCGTTGTCCAGCACGTAGCGCTCGTAGGCGTCGGTCAACTCCTCGATTGCCGGCATCAGCGCCTCCGGCACGTACTGGCCACCGTACCCACCGAACCGTCCGTC
>JAQCNG010000231.1 GCA_028275145.1 Halovenus sp.
GACGGCCAACCGCGGACAATGGCACAAGTACAGCGGGACCGCGCAGTCGTCATCGGGCTGGAGGTGCACGTCCAGCTCGAAACCGACACCAAGATATTCTGCGGCTGTTCCACCGAACCCGCCGACGAGCCGAACACACAGACCTGTCCCGTCTGCCTCGGCCTGCCGGGGGCGTTGCCGGTGCTCAACGAGGCCGCCGTCGAGGCCGCCGTCAAGGTTGGAAAGGCCCTCGACGCGACCATCCCCGAGGAGACCCGGTTCCACCGGAAAAACTACTACTACCCGGACCTGCCGAAGAACTTCCAGATCACCCAGTACGACGAGCCGATCTGTCAGGACGGCCGTATCGAGTTCAGCGTCGAGGGCGAGCGGCGGTCTGTCGGTATCCGCCGGGCCCACCTGGAGGAGGACCCCGGCAGTCTCCGGCACAAGGGCGGCTCCATCGACACCGCCGAGTACACGCTGGTCGACTACAACCGCGCCGGCGTGCCGCTGATGGAGGTTGTCACCGAACCGGACTTCCGCAGCCCCGAGGAGGTGCGGGCCTTTCTCGCGAAACTCGAGGAGGTGCTCGAGTATCTCGGTGTGTTCGACGCCTCCCGCGACGGCAGCCTCCGCATCGACGCGAATCTCTCTGTCGTCGAGAGCGATACCCTCGAGGGCGAGATAGACAGAGAGGCCCTGGCGGAGGCAAACCGGACCGAGGTAAAGAACATCTCCAGCCACAAGGGCGCACAGAAGGCACTCTCCTACGAGGCCCAGCGACAGAAAAACGCCATCAAGCGCGGACGGGAGATCGAGCAGGAGACCCGCCACTGGGACGAGTCCCGGGGGATAACCGTCTCGATGCGCTCGAAGGAAGAGGAAAAGGACTACCGGTATTTCAGGGAGGCCGACCTGCCGCCGTTGCAGGTCAGAGACTGGAAAGACAAAATCGAGATTCCCGAGCTGCCCGACGCGCGCCGCGAGCGGTTTCAGACCGAGTACGGACTGAGCACGGAGGCCGCGGACAAACTCACGAGCACCAAACAGGTGGCGGACTTCTACGAGGCCGTCGCGAGCGAGTTCGACGCGGACCTCGCGGCGACCTGGGTCGCCGACGAACTGCTGGGGGAGCTCAACTACCGCGACATGGCTGTCACCGACATCGAGGACCGCCTCGACGAGGTCACCCGACTGGTCGAACTCGTCGCCGAGGAGAGTATCACGGCGAAAAACGCCCGCGAGGTCGTCCTCCGGGACATGCTCGACGACGGACGCGACCCCGACACCGTCGTCGAGACAGAGGGGTTGGGCAAGACAGACGGCGACGAGGTCCAGGCCGCCGTCGAGCAGGCAATCGACGAGAACCCGGGGGCTGTCGAGGATTACCACACCGGCGAGGGCGGCGCGCTCAACTATCTGGTGGGACAGGTGATGCAGGCCACCGGCGGTAGTGCCGACCCTGGCCAGGTGAACCAGTTACTCCGCGAACGACTGTAGCCCCGTTCTCGCGGAGCGGTTCGTCGAGGGTCGGGTGGAACACGCGATTGCTGCGGGTGAAACCAATCGAAAGTCTTGTGCCTACCGTTCGTCAATCCGGTACCAGAGAGACCCAGCAGAGGGCGGCAGGCGAGAGGGAACAGCAGCTGGTTACCGCGCAGAGTAAAACAAAGGGAAACTCACACAGCAATGCCACGAAGCGCCGAGATAAATTTCTGGCGGCAGATGGCCAGCGTGAGCGCGTCCAAACTGTTGAACGCACTGGGCGTCATCCTGCTCATCACCGTCCTCAACACGGCGTTCTCTATCGAGGAGATCGGGGTGTTTTTTTTCTTCTACGTTTCGGTGAACTTCCTGTCGAAGTTCGTCGGCGGTGTCGGCGAGGCGATACGGAAACGGGTCAGTGCGAAGGAGGGCCAGAACCCGGAGTATCTGGCCGTCGGGACGATATTCGCCATCGTGTTCCAGACCGTGGTCTCGGTGCTGATACTGTCGGTGTACGTCCTCGTTCCCGAACAGTTTCTGCCGGACCCCCTCCAGGCGGGGATAGACGTGATTCTGAGCGCCATCACGCTCCTGTTCGCACAGTCGGTCGGAAAGCTCATGCTCAACTACAACTCCGGCATGGGGTATCCAGGCCGCTCCGAGTGGTTCGGGCGTGCGCTCCCGGGTGTGCTGTTTCTGGTTCTGGCGGTGTTTTTCACCTTCTACAACAGTTCGTTGAGCGTGATTCTCCTGGCCGGAACCGCCAGTTACAGCCTGAGCGCGGTGATCATGTACCTCAGCACCCGGCCGAAACTGCTGATTCTCCCGAACTGGGAGCACGTCAGGTCGGTGTTCGACTTCGGAAAGTGGAGTATCCTCCAGATGATATCGAACAACATATACAACAGCGCCGACGTGCTGTTGCTCGGGATACTGGTGACCTCCACCACTGTCGGCTTCTACGAGAGTTCGAACAGTCTCGCAGGCCTGCTCTACGTGATTCCCTACGGGTTCTACTCCGTCGGGAACGTGATGATAAGCGGACTGGACGCCGAGGGTCGCAGAGAGGATATCGTCTCCGTGCTACAGGAGTCGCTGCGGGCGTCCTCGATTATACCGGTGATGTCGTTTTTCATGTTCGTCGGCTTCGGTGATTTCATCCTGGAGATGGTGTTCGGCGGCGAGTACAGCCTGGCGTACTGGTATCTGGTCGGACTCGGACTGATAAAGGTGCTGAGCAGCTATCGAAAGCCGATACAGGGTCTCAACTACGGAACCGACAGCCCGGAGATACAGTTCTACGCGAACGTCTACGCCATGATTGCGAACTTCACGACTGTGCTGCCGCTTATCTGGTACTTTGGTGGCCTGGGGGTCGTGATATCGACGGTGCTCGCTGCTGTCGTCCGACTCGGAGCGGTGATCCGGATGAGCAAGGAGTACGTGTACGACGTGGACATAAGGTGGACACTCCTCGTGACCTACTCGACCGGTCTCGTCCTGCTGGCCGGGTCCCAGGTCATCGAGGGGATGTTCGAGCTCAGCAATCTCCAGTACATCCTGCTGCTGGTCGGGTTCGCCGTTGTCTATCTCGTCTCGAATATATCGTTGATACGGATAGACCTCGCGAGTCCAATCGGAGACAGACGAGAGTGACCGAGCACGGAGCGTGCCACGGTACCTGAGATGTGAGAGCAACCGAGCACGGAGCGTGCCACGGTACCTGAGATGTGAGAGCAACCGAGCACGGAGCGTGTCACGGTACCTGAGATACGAGAGCAACCGAGCACAGAGATACCGGGGTACAGTATCGAAGACAGGAACGGGGTTGTCGCTCCGGTCCGGGTTGCTCAGAGGTGGTCGAGGTTCTGGAGTCGCTCGGTAATCTCGGCCTCCTCCTGGCGCGTGATGGGGACGCTGTACTCCTCCTCGAGGCGCTCGTCGAGCAGTCCGCGCTCCTCGAGGGTGGTCATCACCTGCTCGATGCCCTCCTCGACGGAGTCGTTCTCGGTGTCGACGACGATGTCGGGGTGTAACGGCTCCTGGAACGGGTGGTTGATGCCGGTGAACTTCTCGATTTTGCCCGCCCGGGCCTTCTGGTAGAGCCCCTTCGGGTCGCGTTTCTCGGCGGTTGCGACGGAACACTTGACGTGGACGAGGACAAACTCGCCCCCGTCTTCGACGATGTCTCGTGCCTGTTCCTGGGACTCGCGGAACGGCGTGATCATCCCGACGATGACCGGGATATCGTTCCGGTTGAGCAGTTTCGCGATGTAGGCTGTCCGGCGGTTGTTCGTCCGTCGGTCCTCCCGCGAGAAGCCGAGGTCCGGGTGCAGATGCTTCCGGATGTCGTCGCCGTCCAGGTTCTCCATCGGGTAGCCCCGCTCGACGAGACGGTCCTCGACCCGACTCGCGAGTGTCGATTTGCCGGCCGCCGGTCGACCCATGAACCAGAGCGTGAACATCTTACTCCCCTACGAATACCCCGTCGAGACTCAATACCGTTTCGGCAACCTCCGGCCGCATCAGCCCCGACGGGGGTCGCTCCCCCGCGGAGAGTGTTTCCCGGAGTTCCGTGCCGCTGGGTTCGATGTGGTGGTCGCTGTCGTGTGGACAGACCTTCTCCGAGACGATGCCGTCACACCGGGTGCAGTAAAACGCGTAGTGGTAGTACAGCGGTTCGATGCCGACATCACCGACTGCGTCGAACAGTCGCTGTGCCTCGAAGTCACCGTAGTAGTCGCCCACACCGGCGTGGTCCCGCCCGACGATGAAGTGGGTACAGCCGTAGTTTTTCCTGACGAGCGCGTCGAACACCGCCTCGCGCGGACCCGCGTACATCATCCGGGATTTGAACACCGAGAGCGTCACCAGATTCTCGGGGTAGTACTGCTCCAGGAGCGTCTCGTAGCCCGCGAGAATCGCCCTGTCGGTGTAGTCGCCGGGCTTTTTTGCGCCGATTTTCGGCTGGACGAGGAGTCCGTCGACGTGTTCGAGCGCGGACTTCTGGAGGTACTCGTGGGCGCGGTGGGGGACGTTGCGCGTCTGGAAGCCGACGACGGTGTCCCAGCCCCGCTTGCCGAACAGAACCCGGCTCTCCCGCGGCGAGAGCTCGTGTCGACTCGACCGTTCTCTCGCGTCTGCGAACGCCTTTATCGGCCCACCGACCAGAAACGGCTCCTTTGCCTGGATGGCCCTGACACCGGGGTGGTCCTCGTCGGTCGTCCCGAACAGTTGCTCGCAGGTCTCTGTCTCGCTGTACCGGTAGACGCTGTCGACGTCGACCACCCCGACCGGCGTACCGTCCGGCCCCCGGAGGCCGAGGCGCTCGCCGGGTTCGATGGCGTCGGCGAGGTCCGTCTCGACGTCCAGTACCACCGGAATCGGCCACGGAACGCCGCTCTCCAGGGTCACGTCGTTGACCACCTTCAGGAAGTCGTTGCGGCTCATGAACCCCTCCAGCGGGCTGTAGACCCCCCGGGCCAGGTTCTGGAAGTCGAACAGGAGGTTCCGGTCGAGGGTGACCGTCACGTGGTTCTCGAAGGAGTCGCGGAGCTGTTCGCTGCGGGCCGGGTCGACTGTCCTGTCGACGAGTGTGTTGCCGTGCGGTTGAATCATGAAATCGTGTGTTGCCGGTCTCGTGGTGTGTGCGCGCTGTGTCTGGACGTCCGTGTCCCGGTATCGCGGCCGCTACCCCTCGAACGTGTACCGGGAGAGCCAGTCGTACTCCTGGTTTTTCTGTTCGATGCGCTCGATCTCGTCGCTGCTCCACTCGATTTCGTGACGCGTCTGCTTTGGCGAGTCGAAGACAAACTCCGCACAGGCAGAGAGATACTCCTCGCCGGGGTCGACACCGAGAAACGCACAGAGCTCCGACAGCACGCCGGCCGTGTCCGAGATGAGTTCCTCGTGGTGCAGTCGGAACAGTTCGTCCTCGTCGAGCATCTCCGAGACGAGTTCCACGTTGTCGGCGTTGGCAAAGAACTTCTCGATGCCGTACTCCCGCCAGGTCTCTTTCAGCTTGCGCCGTGAGGCAATCGTGTCGAAGGGGTTACGAACCACGTGGACGAGGCGAATCGGGACCGACACCGTCTCCCGGAGTTCGCCCAGCAGTTCGGGGCTGTGGCCGAGTCGGCGCGTCGAGGCCGCGCCCTTCTTGTCGCCGATGACCTGCAGACGGTCGAACTCACCCTGGGCGGTGCCCGGGATGTCGTAGCTGTACTTCTCCCACTCCCGGCCCAGGCCGGTGAACTCGGCGTCCCGCTGCAGGATTGCCGAGAACAACTGGTTGCGTGACACCGGAACCTGCGCCCGGTCGAGCAGTCGAAGCGCGTCGAGTTCGTGCGAGACGACCATCTCGCGATGGCCGTTCAGGAGACTGCCGACCAGACTGTGACCGGTACGCCCGTGGCCGACGAACATACAGTAGACCCCCACCGAGTCGAACTCCGAACGGTGGTCGAGGAGGTGTGGCAGAGCCGAGAGCCGTCGAGCCGCAGTAAAGCGGTCCCGGGTGAGCGCCGGTATCCGCTGGGGGTTCTCGAGGAGTTCCCCGGCCGCCGGCGGCAGCGGCAGGGTCCGAGCGATGCGTGTGGGTATGGCCATACTGTGTAATCTCTTGTATCCCTGTATTTAAATCGGGTGGAGTCGAGTAGTGTCGGATTGCCTGAACTAACCGCCGGGATGTGTCGGCGACTGCCGGGCGCTGAGACGTGTCGGCGACTGCCGGGCGCTGAGACGTGTCGGCGACTGCCGGGCGCTGGGGCGCGTAGGTCAATGTCGAGCAGTGGGTCCATCGGTCCACCCGAACAGGGGTAGCTCCCTGGCAGTTCTGTGTCCACCCGAAACAGCGTCGGTTGTTTCTCGGTGCTGGGCCACCCAAAGAGACGGTTCCATCTCTGTCGGCGTATCTCCACCCGAAACAGAGGGGTTTGGGGCAGTGTCACATCCACCCGAACCGAATTCCTCCTCTCTTTGTCCACCCGAAACAAAGGGCTGTTTGTGGTTCCCACCCGAAACGGGGGTGTGAACGAGATAATTCACGCCAGAGGGCACGAGAACGTCACCGCACAGCACGCGAGCACCCTCGAACTGACGAGTGACGATTTCCTGACACCCGCGGGAGACTGCATTCTCGGCATCGAGGCGGACCGCGTGCCCGCCGGGTTCGACGAGTCGTTTGTCGCGGCCTGCCAGAGCGCCGACACGACGATCGTCGTACGGTTACAGGCCGGCGGTTACACCGACAGCGTCAGGGGTCGGGGTCACCCGGAGTTGACGTTCGCGAGCGAGCGGTCACTGGTCTGTCGCACCAGCGAGTACGTCGACGACCGGACCGTCGCCGTGGGGATGGACGCCGCTGCGGGCAACATCGACCGGAGCCTCGTCGATGCCCTCGCCGACGGGGTAGAGCTGACAGTGACACTGACTGTTGAGTAACTACCGTTCGTCCCAGCGTTCCGGAAGCTGGATGGTGTACTTGCCGTCCTCCTGCAGGGCGACGATGTACTCCTCGCGGTCGTACAGCTCCATCAGGTTGAGTTCGTACTGGCCGGGTTCGACGACCCGGATAGACTCGAACTGGTCGTTTAGCTCGGCCCGGAGCTCCGACAGCGACGGGCGCTCGTCGGAGTCTCCGGCCGTGACTTCCTCCGCCACGTCCGCCGGCGTCGACTCCTCGTTGTCCCCGGACTCCGTGTCCGCTCCGGACTCCTCGTTTTTCTCCGGGCGTGCCGAGAGCGGCCGGGGGTCGGGAACCGGCGGACGGTCGCGCTGTCCGGCGCTCGCGTCCGGTATCTCGTCTGCCTCGACGATATCGTCCGGTGTGTCCGACTGTGTCGGTTCCGCCTGGCGGGTCGTGGTGTCTTGCTGACCGTCGTCGGACTCGGTCCCGGTATCGCCGGCTCCCGGCCACTCGGGCGTCGACGGAACGGTTACCTCACCCGTCGGCGAATCGTCCTCCTCGGTGACCGCCACGGAGCCATCGGAGCCCTCGCTCTCGGTGGCCGCCGCGGTGGCGGGCTCCCCGCTTTCGGCGGTTCCAGCGGCTTCGCTCGCTGTGGTTTCGGAACCGGACTGCTCGCGCTCGGGCGGACCTGCCGGGGTGCTGTCGCCCGTGACGAGGTTCCGGACGGCAGATGCGGCGTTACCGACTGTCCGGGCAACCCTATCGGCATCCGCTTCGGGTCCGTCCGGCGGTTCGTCGGGCCGCCCGGCGGGTTCGCTCCCCGCCGGGCGAAACTGGAACGTGGTGCCACCGCAGTTCGGACAGCCCGAGAGCATCTCCTTTGAGCCGTCCGCGAATGCGCGACCACAGTCGGTACACTCGTGGGGCATGTTATGAGACCAGCGTCTGGATGAGCGTCTCGTCTTTGTGCAGCGTCTCCAGCCGGTTCGCAGGGCCGATGACGGTCAGTTTCTTTGGCTCGCTGGACCTGGTCAGCCGGGAGATGAGCCCCCCACCCCCGGAGTTGTCCTTCGGGTAGGTCTCTATCTCGATGCCCTCGAACTCGTCTGGGTTGATCTCCGACATCGTCACCTCGATGAGCCTCGACTCCTCGTCCGGCGAGAGCCCCTCCTCGAGAATGACGATGTTGCCGTCGTGGACGCCGTCGAGGATGAGCCGTATCTTCTCCATGCTCGCCAGCCCATCCATCCGCTCGCCGCTTATCAGGTCGATCTGGATTCCTCCGTCGCCGTCGTCTCCGTCTGGTTGTTTTATCTCTGGCATCGATATCACCGAAAGTACTCCGCGATCTTGTCGTACACTTCCTCCATGTTGTCACCCTCCAGCGCCGACAGCGGCACTGTCTCGTGTTGTGGAAAAGCGTTCCGGATGCGCTGGACGCTGGCGTCCTCGAGATCTATCTTATTCGCGAGTATCAACACGGGGAGGTCCTGGCTCTCGATGATGCCGATGAGCATCGTGTTCACCTGCGTGAACGGGTCCTGGGCCGCGTCTAGCACGTAGATGACGCCGTCGACGTCCTCGCGGAGCCAGTGCATCGCCTCCGCGACTCCCTCGGTTGCCTCGCGGGAGCGCCGGACGGCGTCGTCTTTCTCCATATCGTGTTCCAGAAACTCCGTGTAGTCGACCTTCGTCGTCACGCCGGGCGTGTCGACGACATCGATTGTGACAGTTCCACCCTCGCGCTCGATTTCGACGTTCTCCTTGCGCCGTGCTCGCCGCGTCTCGTGGGGAACGTGGCTCTCCGGTCCGACCGCGTCGCCGTGTTCGGTCCAGTCACGCACAATACGGTTGGCCAGCGTCGTCTTCCCCGCGTTCGGCGGGCCGTAGATACCGATACGCTTTGGCTCGTCGTCTGTGAACAGTGACGATACTGCCCGCGATATGCTCGATCTGAGGCCTGTGAGTAGTCCCATTGTGTCCTCCCGGCCTCCAGCCGGGCCTTGCAGAGACTACCCGCCGCTATCCACTTAATCCTGTGTCAGACATATATAAACTATCCGTGGCGTTCGGAGCCACGTGGGGACTGCCCCGAAAGGACTTGGCCAACCCCGGGAGGAGTCGAGTCAGCTACCTCGGGAGGAGTCGAGTAAGCTACCCTAGGAGGAGTCAGCCGCCTCGGGAGGGGCTGTTTGTCTCTCCTTCGGAGTTCCGCCCACTCTAACCCCCCCACCCCTTTGTTTCGAGTGGAACCCGAGAGCGAGCGGGTGGGGGGGAGCCTCGAAAGCCGTTCTCCGGCTCTGTTCCGTCGAAAGCTGTTTGTCTCCCTAGCTAAAATCCGTTTCTAGCTAGATAGAGTTTGTTTCTAGTAACAATATTGCAACATTACGTAGAGCTAGCGTGGAGTTGGGCTCTAGTGCGGTTACTGTTCAAAGGACATTATATTAAATCTTTCCCAAGCAAAAGAACACTTTCGGGGGGGTCCCCCCCACCCTCTCTTTTCACGTTCCACTCGAAACAAAGGGGTGGGGGGGTCACACCCGGTCTGATCGTCGACGGACAGTTCGGTGAGC
>JAQCNG010000232.1 GCA_028275145.1 Halovenus sp.
GGCACCGCCTCGAGCTCTCCCTCCACCATCGCGGTCCACTGGGCGGCCCGGTCCTCCATCTTCTCGCGCTCTCCGGGGTCCGACCAGGCCGCCGCGATGTCCTCGAGCAGGTCCAGAAAGCCGGGCATCCCCCGGCGTGGCTCCCGCGGGAAGTAGGTCCCAACCTGGAACGGCTCACCCTCCGGTGTGAGCCACACCGACAGCGGCCAGCCACCCCGCCCGCTGACCTGCTGGCAGACCGTCTGGTAGATGCTGTCCAGGTCGGGCCGCTCCTCGCGGTCGACTTTCACCGGGACGAACTCCTCGTTGAGCACCGCCGCCACCGCCTCGTCGTCGAAGCTCTCGTCGGCCATCACGTGACACCAGTGACAGGCCGCGTAGCCCACCGAGAGGAAGATCGGCTTGTCCTGCTCGCGGGCCGCCGCCAGCGCCTGGTCGTCCCAGGGCTGCCAGTTCACCGGGTTCTCCGCGTGGTCGCGCAGATACGGGCTCTCCTCCTCGTCGAGCCGATTGCGCTCGACTGTGGCTGTCATGTCTCCGTGTACGACCCCACGGCGCTAAAGGCTTCCACATCCCGACGTTCTCGTGGTCCCGGAACCCGGACACCCCCGACAGACCGTCTGCAGCGTCTCGACGAGGTCCGGGTGCTCGGCGGCGGCGGTGTCGAGGTACTCCTCGGACAGGAGCAACACCCGCGCGCCGGGTTCGTCCAGCCCGGGGTTGCCCGCGAGCGCCGCGGCTCCGCCGGTCACCACGTTGCGGCAGGTCTGCCGGGTCGCCGGAGCCCGAAGGGGGTTTAGGCGGGGACCGCAAACAACTGCCAATGAGCAAGCCCAGTCCCGAGGTGTACGAGCGGGGCCGTGGGATGGACGCCCACAACAAGGTGATGCGGGAGGTCCGTGCGAAAAACGACGAGAGCCACGACCCCCGGGAGCCGACCCGGGTCTGGCTCGACGAGGACAACACGCCGGATGGCGTCTACGACTCGCTGACCATCATCCTCAACACGGGTGGCTGTCGCTGGGCACGCGCCGGTGGCTGTACGATGTGTGGCTACGTCGCCGAGAGCGTCGAGGGCGGCACCGTCCCCCACGAGGACCTGATGACACAGGTCGAGCACTGTCTCGACCACGAGCGCGAGCACGCCGACGAACCGGCGGGCCAGGTGAAAATCTACACCTCCGGTTCCTTTCTCGACGAGCGGGAGGTGCCCGCGGAGACCCGGGAAGCGATCGCCGAGACGTTTGCCGACCGCGACCGGATGGTCGTCGAGTCGCTGCCGGACTTCGTCGACCGGGAGCGAATCGCCGATTTCACCGACCGCGGTATCGAGACCGACATCGCGGTCGGACTGGAGACCGCAACCGACCGCGTCCGCCACGACTGTATCAACAAGTACTTCGATTTCTCCGATTTCGAGGCCGCCGCCGCCGAGGCGCGCACGGTGGGCGCCGGGGTGAAGGCGTACCTGCTGATGAAGCCCCCGTTTCTCTCGGAGCAGGAGGCAATCGGGGATATGAAATCCTCGGTCCGGCGGTGTGGGGCCGTCGACGGTGTGCACACGGTGTCGATGAACCCGACGAACGTCCAGCGGTACACGATGGTCGAGGAACTCTACCACGCGGAGGGGTACCGGCCACCCTGGCTCTGGAGCGTCGCGGAGGTGCTCGAATCGACCGCCGACGAGGAGGCCATCGTCGTCTCCGACCCCGTGGGGGCCGGCAGCGACCGGGGCCCACACAACTGCGGCGAGTGCGACGACCGCGTCCAGCGGGCGATAAAGGATTTCGACCTGCGTCAGGACCCCGCGGTGTTCGAGCAGGTGTCCTGTGAGTGCGAGCGGACCTGGGCGGCCGTCGTCGAGCGCGAGCGGGGGTACGCGATGCCGCTCGCACGGTAAGCGGGTCACCCGACACGACCCGCGCCACAGTTCCGGCAATCGAGCCCCCAGTTTCAAGAGTTGTGAACTACTACCGTCGGCAGGAGAGACAGTGCCCCTCGACAAGTTTTTCGACAGGCCAACCGGGCCGGAGCGGTCGCTGGTGGTTGTGAACCGGACGGCCCCCGAACCGCTCAGGCGCATCCTGTCAGATATGTTTGAGAACCAGGACATAGCCGTCGAGGAGCGGGTCAGCGACCAGTACGACGAGGACACCGTGTTGCTGGTCGAAGAGCAGGAGGTGGTCGCGACGTCACCACTCAGCGCGCTGGAGGAGGCGATTCTCCTGGTGAACTCGGACCTGTTCCGGACCGGCGCGCGCGGCCTCGAGGAGACCGACCTGCCGGCGGTGATGGACGGGCTGACAGACCACCTGTTCACGCTGCGTGGCTACCCCGAGTCGAACAAGGAGAAACTCCTGCTGATCGTGGTCTCGCGGCGCATCGAGCGGATGGCGTACAGCGCCGGCGTCGGGACACTCCGGACCTCGTTCCAGCGACTCTCACGGCTGGAAGACGAGCGGGGCACCCGCGAGGCGTACGACGCCGTCGCCGCCACCGACACCGACGTCCATATATACGGCCGACCGGACTGGGTCCCGTCGCCGAACTTCCCGGTCACGATGCACGGCGGGTACAAGAGCGATTTCCGCAACTCCTGGTTCGTGCTCTACAACCCGCCAGCCGAGCGGGTCGACGAGTTCGACTCCGCCGTGCTCGTCGCCGTGGAACGAGACCCCGGCGTCTGGCGGGCGTTCTGGACCTATCGGCGCGAGGTTGTCGAGGACGTCGCCGAGTACGTCCGGACGAACCTGTAAAGAAAGGGGCTCGTCCATTGTCGCGGGCGAGCCGACTCACCCCGTGTCGCGGTCGACCTGGTCCAGTATCCAGTCGAGATGGTCGTCGAGACGGTCACGGCCGGCCTCGGTGAGCGCGTACACGTCGTGGATGCCCTCGGTGCGTGTCTCGACGAAGCCGCCGCGTTCGAGCGTGTCCAGCGCCCCGTAGAACGACTCGGGGTCGATGCGCTCGTCGTAGTGGTCCTCGAGTCGGGATTTCAGCGCCTGTGCCTGCATCGACTCCCCGGCGAGCAACACGCAGATATCCCGGCGACGGCCGCTCGGGAGAAAGCGGGTCATCGGCCCAGCTCCTCGTGCGCGCTGGCGAGGTGGCGCGAGCAGAAAGCCGCCACCAGCGAGAGTTCGCCCGCGAGCGCGCCCGTCGCGACCACCTCGGCGAGGGCGTCGGCGTTGCTCCCCGGCGGGTCGCCGCCGCCGGCGAGTCCGAGCACGTCGAGCGCCTCCGACTGTGTGTCCAGGTTGGTGCCGCCCCCGACCGTGCCGAGTTCCAGCGATGCCAGCGAGATGCTCGCGTACAGCCCTTCCTCCCGAACACTCATCGTCGTGATGGCGTTTGCCCCCTCGACGACCTGTGCGGCGTCCTGGCCGGTGGCCAGGAACATCGCCGCGACGGTGTTGGCGGCGTGTGCGTTGAACCCCAGACTGGCGGCCTTTGCCGACCCGACGAGGTTCTTTCGGGTGTTGCCCTCGGCCATCGCCTCGGGTGTCGTGTCGAGACGGTCCTCGACGAGTTGCCGGTCCAGCACCACGTCGGCGGTGACCGTCCGTCCCCGCCCCTCGACAGCGTTGACCCCGGCGGGTTTCTTGTCCGAACAGAGATTGCCCGAGAGCGCGACCAGTTCCGCCGGGGTCTCGGCCTCGACCAGGTCGGTCGCCGCCCGCGTGGCGATTGTGGCGAGGTTCATCCCCATCGCGTCCTTCGTGTCGTAGACGAACCGCAGGAAGACGCTGTCACCGACGACGTGTGGCTCGACCGCGAGCAGTTCGCCGTGGCTGGTCGTCGACTCGGCGGCCGCCCGGATTCGCTCGTGGTTGACGTCGACCCACTCGGTGACGCGCTGGGCCTCCACGACCCCGTCGACCCGGAACACCGGCGCGCGGGTCATCCCCGAGTCCGTGACGCGGGCGGTGGCACCGCCGGCAGCCTCGATTGTGCCGAGACCGCGGTTGACACTCGCGACGAACGCCCCCTCGGTCGTGGCGAGCGGGAGGTAGTACTCGCCGTCTGTGGCCCCCCCGTCGATTGTCACCGGGCCGGCCACACCCATCGGAATCTGTGCGCCACCGACGAGATTCTCGATGTTCGACGCCGAGGCCTGTGCGGCCGAGAACCCGAACCCGCCGACCGTGTCCAGGTCGGCCCCGGTCTCCTCGGCGACGTACCGCCGGCGGGCGGTCGCCGCCGTCTCGGCGTCCGCGTGCTCCTCGAGTTCGTAGAGCCGCAGGTCGCCCGCACGGACCTGCTCGACGAGTTCCGATGGGTCTGTCATATCCCCGGATTGCGGTTCCGGCCCCTAAATGCTACCGGGGACAGGACGACCAGGGCCATCTGCCGGCGGCGGGTGTCACCGGTCGGCCAGCGTCCCGGCGAGCATGCCCGCGGTCTGTCCGAGACCGACCAGCGCGATGCCGGCCAGTTCGGCCGTCCCGCCGAACGCGGCCAGCGCGGCGACGTAGACAACGGCACCGGCGACGGAGAGCACACCACCGCCGTAGTAGACCACGCCGGAGTCGGGCATCTCCCACCCGGTGTAGGCCAGCCCTGCCGCGGGCAGAATCATCCAGCCGACGATACTGGTCCCCAGCAGCGCGTCCCCGCCGGGCGCGTCGAGGAAGCCGGCGATACCCGCGACGGTCACCGCGAGCCCGACCACGAGCACGAGTCGCCAGGCCCGCAGCGCCCCCTCCGCCATCGCCGACCAGCCCGTTACGGCGAAAAACCCGATAAACGCCGCCATCACCACGTGAGCGATGAAGATGCCGTCGGTGCCCATGACCTCGGCGTGGACCGCGGCGGTGGCCAGCCACGCCCCCGGTACCAGCGCCGCCGGGCCGAGGTCGCGGAGTTCCCAGAGCATCGTCACAGCCCCGTCGGGCAGTCGACGAACGTGGTGTCGAGCCCCCAGCCGGCGACGAGGTCCGCAATCGCCCGGACGCCGAACGTCTCGGTGGCGTAGTGACCGCCGAGCACGACGTGGATACCGTGTTCGCGGGCCTCGTGGTAGACGTGTTGTTTGCCCTCGCCGGTTATCAGCACGTCCGCACCGGCGTCGATTGCCTCCCCGAGAAAGTCGACACCGCTGCCGGTGACGATTGCCACGTCGATGACGGTGTCCGGACCGAAGTCCAGCAACTGGATACCGCGCCCGCCGGTGTCGAGGTGGGGCTGGAGCATGCTACCGAGTTTCTCGATAGAGGTGGGGTCGGCCAGCGTGCCGCGCTGGCCGACGTACTCGCCGCCGTGGTTGCCGAAGGGGGCCCGTCCCTCGAGGTCCAGGTGGTTCGCGATGCCGGCGGCGTTGCCGAGTGTCCCGTGTCCGTCCAGCGGCAGGTGCGAGACGTACAGCGAGATGTCGTTCTCGAGCAACGTCTCGACGCGGTCGTACTGCTGGCCGGTGAGGCGCTCGGTCCCGCCCCAGAAGATGCCGTGGTGAGCAACCAGCAGGTCCGCGCCCGCGTCCGCGGCGCGCCGGAACGTCTCCTGTGCGGCGTCGACTGCAACGGCGACGTGGGCTATCTCCCGCTCCCCCGAACCGACCTGCAACCCGTTCGCGCTCGGGTCCACCTCCGCGTACGTGGCCGTGTCGAGTTTCTCGTCCAGTCTGTGACAGAGCGCCTGGCAGTCCATGTCTGGATGCTCGACCCGCGGGAACCTATGTGTTTTCCCGCCGCGCGGGACACGCCAACACGCTCACAGCGCGTCGAGCAGTTTGTCGACATCGGCGGCGGTGTTGACAGCGTGAACGGATGCCCGGCAGGCGTGTGGGTCCGACAGCGTCCGTATCTGGATGTCCTGCTCGGCGAGTCGGTCGACCAGCGCCTCGGGGTCCTCGGCGTCGAACACGACCAGCCCCGAGCGGGCGTCGGGCGGACTCACCAGACGGTCACCCAGGCCGTCGGCGAGGCGGTCGGTGAGTCGGTCGATACGGCGCTCGATGGTGTCGATGCCGACTGCCCGCATCGTCTCGATTGCCGTCTCCAGTCCGGCGTAGGCCCCAACGGCGGTGGTCCCGAGTTCGAACCGGCGAGCGCTCGACCGGAACTCGTAGCTGCCCTCCTCGCTGTCCATCTCGACGGAGAAGTAACCGATGCGCTGTGGCTCGTGGGCCGTCGGGTCGACAACGTAGAGAAAGCCGGCCCCCCAGGGACCGAGCAGCCACTTGTGCCCGGACGCGGCCACGAAATCTGCGCCCCACTCGGTCACGTCGACGGGCATCTGCCCGACCGACTGGACGGCGTCGACGAGCACCAAGGCGCCGGCCTCGTGGGCCCGCTCGACCACCTCCCCGACCGGCAGGCGCGTCCCGTAGTTCCAGGCGAGCGAACTCAGACAGACCAGACGGGCGTCCGCGAGCATCTCGGGCATCGCATCGAGGTCGAGACGGCCCCGCTCGGTCGGCCACTCCCGGATTTCGATGCCCGCCCGCTCGCGGAGCTGCTGCCAGGGCAACTCGCCGGCGGGGTGTTCCAGGTCCGTCCGCACGATAACGTCACCGGGTTCCCAGTCGATGGCACCGGCGACGTGGGTGATACCCTCGACGGTGCCCCGGGTGAGCGCAATCTGTTCGCTGTCCGCGCCGAGCAGCGAGGCGACGGCCTCGCGGGCGCCGGCGAGCGCGTCGAACGCCGCGGTGTAGGGTCCCTCCTCGCAGGGCGCCTGATACTGGTGGTGGCGCTCGAACCCGGCGACTGCCTCGACGACACGCTCGGGACTCGGCCCGCTCGCGCCCGTGTTGAGATAACAACACGACTCGTAGGCCGGACACTCCGCGCGCAGCGTCTCGGGGTTCATACCGGAACTGGGTCGCCGAACGGTTTCAACCTGCGGGTTGGCTCCCAGCGACCGGGAGAGGCGGGGCGACGAGGCGGGACCGCGGGATGGGGCGCGGACGTCGGAACGAGAGTTTAAGTTTGGTGCCGCCCGAAAACTGGGCATGGATATCGCGGACGTTCCGGAGATACCCGACTGGCTACCCGGGCATCTCCGCGACGAGGGAATCGAGTCGCTCTATCCGCCCCAGGCAGAGGCGGTCGACCGGGGTGTGACGACCGGCGAGAGTCTCGTCGCGGCAATCCCGACCGCCAGCGGCAAGACACTCGTCGCGACGCTGGCGATGCTCTCGGCCGTCGAGTCCCGCGGGGGGATGGCGCTGTACATCGTGCCGTT
>JAQCNG010000236.1 GCA_028275145.1 Halovenus sp.
CGCACCGAGCGACCAAGCGAGAGCAGGTGCTCGCGTACGCGGACTCCCTCCGCCCGGTTAGGGCGCGAGCAGTCCGCGCGCGGCTGAGCATCTTCCAAACGCACCTCACCGAGTTCACCCATGACAGCAGACACTGACCCCGAGAGTACCGACTCCGAGCAGAACGGCGACGATCGTCCCGACGTGACCGACGAGGAGTTCCTCCAGGCCGTCGAGGCCCTCGAGCGCGTCGAGCAGCAGGTCGACCAGCTCTCCGACGCCGTCGAGAGCATCGACACCGGCCTCACTGAAACCGACACCGTCGCGCTCCTGTACGGCCGCCGGAACAGCCTGAACAAAACCACCGTCGAAGAGGCGTTCCAGACGCTCGACGACATCACCGCGAAGCGCGACCGCGAGCTCATCGTTCGGCTGCTCGGCCAGTACAGCGACCTGACGCTGTCCGAAGCCGAGGAGTTCCTGAGCGAAGTCGACACCCTTCGCAACCGCTACGGAGACCGGGGGGATGCCTGATGTTCGTCGAGTTCGACGAGGGCGACCTCACCGAGATTGAGTCGATCAGCCCCGACAAGACGATCGGGATCGGCCGTGTCCCCCTCGGGGCTGACCCGCTCGAGGACGTCGGCGAGCCCTTCGACATGAACCGCCTGCTTGCTCTCATCGGACAGGCCAGAGACGAGTTCGGCGAACGCACCCTGTCGATCGGACTCATTCAACCGCCGGAGGGGCCTCCTCACCTCGCCATCTACGACCCTGATCGCCGTCACAAGGCGATGCTGCTCCCCTGTCGCGTTCCCAGAAACGAGGATGGTGATGAGTCGTGACGGACCCCGAGACCCGTCTCTCGGAAGCGGCGAAGCAGTGCGAGCTCGCCGCCGACGACCTCCCCACCCAGATCCAGACCGACACCGCCCGCGCGCTTGCCGCGCTCATCCACAACCTCGGCAAGTCCGTCGAGCGCGTTCGCGACATCGACGACACAGAGCTGATCGCCGACGGCGGTCGCGACCGCGACATCTTGGCCCTCGAGCGCCGGCTCGACGAGCAGGTCGAGCAGCAGCGCCGGCAGGCCGACGCCCTCGAGGAGGTCGCCGAGCGCCTCCAGGTCCAGAACGGGATCCTCTTCGAGCTGATCACGGAGCTCGACCGCGCGAACAGCATCGCGATGAAGGGCGTCCCCGACGACGCTCAGCGACCGAAGTCCCGCGCCACCGGCGTCCAGGACGGCGTGACCTACCTCGCCGAGAACGTCGACCTCGACGAAGCCACGAGGTGGGCCGATGGGTGAGCCCGACACGCGAGAGCGCCAGCGGGCGCAGATGGCCGACGACCGGCTGCCGCTGCTCGCGGTTATCAGCATCGCTGCCGTCGTCATTATCGGCCATACTGTCCGCACCTACGCCGGTTGGACGGGCGTCGCCGTTGCTGGCGTGGCCGGCGGTTTCCTGCTCGGTATGCTGGCCGTCGCTCACCGCGAGCTACACAGACCCCCCGAGGCCGATGAGTGACGACCTGGAGTCACTCGACCCGGAGACCGCCCTCGAGATGTACCTCGACCACCGGGCGCCGGAGCTCTCGGAGAAGACGCTCCAGAACCACCGGTACCGTCTCGAGACCTTCGTCGACTTCTGCCGCGACGAGGGGATCGAGGACCTGAACGGGCTGACCGGCCGCGACCTGCACGAGTACCGCGTCTGGCGCTCGCAGGGGATCACGCCGCTGACGCTGAAGGGCAACCTCGCCACGCTCCGGGTCTTCCTCGAGTTCCTCGCTGCGATCGACGCCGTTCCCCAGGGGATGCGCGAGAAGGTCGTCCTCCCGGACGTCTCCCCCGGCGAGGAGTCCCGCGACGAGCAGCTTGAGGCCGGCCGCGCGGAGGTGATCCTCGACTACCTCGACGACTTCGAGTACGCCAGCCGAGCGCACGTCGTTTTCGCGATCCTCGTGCATACGGGGATCCGCCTGGGGACGCTCCGGGCGCTCGACGTCGACGACTGGGACCCCGAGGAGAGCGCGCTCCGGATCCGCCATCGGCCCCAGACCGACACGCCCCTCAAGAACCAGGCCGCCGCCGAGCGCCGGATCGCGGTCGGCCCGGAGTACGGGCAGGTGATCGACGACTACCTCGAGCACAACCGCGTCGACGCGACCGACGAGTACGGCCGGGAGCCGCTGATCACGACCCGGAGCGGGCGGATGTCCGCGACGGCGATCCGGAAGCTCGTCTACCGGAAGACCCGGCCCTGTGTCGTCGGGCTCGACTGCCCACACGACCGCGACGAGGCCACCTGCGAGGCCCTGGAGTCGGGCAACGCTCGGGAGTGTCCGTCGTCGCGGTCGCCCCACGCCATCCGGCGCGGCGCGATCACGCGGATGCTCCGCGAGGCCGTCCCGGAGGAGGTCGTCTCCGACCGCAGTGACGCGACGTCGGACGTCCTCGAGCAGCACTACGACGAGCGCACCGAGCGCGAGCGGATGGAGATCCGCCGCGAGTTCCTGACCGATGAGTGAGCGACCGAACCCCACAACGACAGACATGACCGAGAAACCCCACCGCCGAACCGAGGAGAACAGCGACGCAAATCGGAGTGACGACGCGACCCCGGAACATGAATTCCCCGCGAGTCCATCGGAGCGACTGAGTCTTACGAAGGTGCGAGAATGGTTGAGCGCGGATTTGAACCACGCAAACGTGAGCGGTAGCGAGCGTTTGCCATCGGGTTCAAATCCCCGCGAGTCCATTCGCTTTCCTCTGCCGTCTATCAGCCGCCGGGTTGGCACCGTCGCCCGACAGGCGGATATCGCTGGCCGGGTGTACCCACACTGTCTGCGGGCAACCGCCGCCAGCTATCACGCTCACCAGCGGGGCGGACCCATGCCCCTGCAAGCGCTGATCGACCGGAGTGGCCTGGCAACTACACAGAGGGTCCACATCCCCGGCAGCACCACCGACAACCCTCTCACATAGGTCAGCCACCGCTAGCCGTCTAACCCACCACATCACGGCCAGATTCGGTGTGCCGAGTAGAGCGGCTCGGTTCACCGCTGGGGGAAGATAGCGCGGCAAGAGACTCCGTGCAAATCGGTCGAAACTATCGGTTCGGTACCGTAACGAAGTCTGCCACCTGACGACGCGTGTTCTCTTTAGTCGAGTATGTCGGGGTCGTCCTGGTCGAGTGGGTCTTCGATGTCACCGATGATGGTCTCCAGCAGGTCGGTGATGGTCACCAGCCCGACCACGTCACCGTCTTCGATGACGAGGGCGATCTCCTGTCGTTCGGTCTGGAACTGGTCGATCGCATCGCTCACGTCGGTATCCGGTGAGAGTGTCATCGTCGGTGCTGCCAGTTCGGTAAACGCACCGTTGCCGGCAGACAGTTCGTCACGGCGGTTGAACAGGGCCGGGCTGTAGACGATGCCACGGAACTCGGTGAGGTCCTCGCCGACCAGTGGATACCGCGTGTGTGGGTGGTCCTCGAGTTTCCGGAAGTTCGACTCAGGGTCATCCTCGGTCGACAGCGCCACGATCTCCTCGGGTGGAATCATGACCTCTCCCACCGACTGCTCGCCGATGGCCAGGGCGTTCATCACCTCCTCACTGCGGTCCTCGGTCAACTCACCTTCGTTGAGCACCGACCCAAGCTCGTTTCGGAGGTCGGCACGGGTTTCGATTACTTCCTCGCCGGTCTCGGTCCACGATTGAGTCATCTCGACGCCGAACAGGCCGAGTGTCGCTTTTGCAACCGAGTCACCGACCCAGATGGCCGGAGCGAGTATCTTAGAGAACCAGTACAGCGGTCGTGCTCCGTACTGAGCGACCTGTTTGGAGCGTTCGACGCCGAGGTATGTCGGTGTCTGTTCGCCGTGAGTGAGATGGACTAGATTGATCAGGAGAAATCCGAGGAGCGAACCGGCCCCAATCGATGCGAGGGTCGTGTTTTCGAACAGCGGTTCGAACAGGGCTGCGAGGCCGGGCTCGGCGATGATCCCCAGTGCAATGCTGGTCCCGGAGATCCAGACCTGACACGTCGTCAGGTAAAACTCCAGGTCGTTGGTCATCTCCCAGGCGAGTTCGAGCCCGGGCGTGTTGAACTCCGATTTGGGGTACTGCCTGAGGCGGGTCAGGGCGAATTCGATTGCAACAAAGTAGGCGTTCACCCCGATAAGGGCGATTCCACCGAAAATCCGTAGTCCGATCTCCAGCGGTTCCATCGTTCGACCGTACCGACAGGAGACGGAAAATAGTGTTCACATCAAGACACAAAGAGTACG
>JAQCNG010000265.1 GCA_028275145.1 Halovenus sp.
GGCGCAGTCTGGGAGAGGAGCATCGTCATGCCGAACAGTGCCGCGAGCAGTTTTGGGTGGTTCTTCAGGAACGCCTTCGTTCTGGAATCCGTCATGGTTCACCTGAACAGATGGGCCGGTGATTATTAAACTTTTCTGATAATATTTGACATATATCACGTTAAAACTACCAGAGTTCTCTGACAGGCGGGTCAGTCCGGACAGTTTGTGTCTCTCCTATCCCCACCGCTTCTTCTACTGACATAACTTGCTCCTGTGACTTCCCTGTCGCTACACGTGAGCGCGGTCATCGAGGTACACGACTCCCGAGCAACAGATCGTCATTCCAACCCCACAGACCCGCTCGGTAGGGCCTGTGTTCCCGCGGGTCATAAAACTATTGTCTATACGAACGGTTTCATACGGTCGTTCGCGAGTATTTTCGTGGCCACGTCACAGATAGGTCTGTCAGGGCGTGATACACGCAATTTGTGTCACCATGATGGTAAAGAGTCACGAACGACCGTATCAGTCCGGACGGGGTCGGATGATGTCGGCGAGTGTAACGAGCAGTCCGAGCGCCCAACCCACAGGAAAGGACGCGGCGAACCAGATGAGAACGTGGTCCTCGTCCTGGCGCTCGAAGTTCGTCTCGAGATACTCGACGACCCCGAACGGGTCGGGGCCCTCGGTTGTCACCCAGCGCGCGATGTTGTCGCTCCACTGGATGATGCCGTCGAGTGGTTCGTAGAACAGTGCTGCAACGACCGGCGGGAGGAAAACGGCAGTAACGGCAAACGGGTAGGCCAGCAGGATGGTCGTGGGACGGCCGTCGACCCGCCAGCAGAGAAAGGAAAGCGCGGCAGAGACAACAGCAGCGCCGCTGGCGACTGCCAGCGCCGTGACCGCACCGTCCTGGAACGCGCTCGACTGGACCGCCACAGTCGCTGTCAGTCCACCCCAGACCAGAGCAAGGAGGGCAACAATGCCGAGAAAGCCGAGACGAACGCCCGCAGCACCGACCTTCCGGGTCTGGTAACGGACGAAATAGCCCGCGAGTAACAGCGGGTGAAGTACCTCGGGGTCAAGTGGTTCGAGAATCGGAGATTCTCGTCAGCTGCTCGCGGGCATCGCCCGCTCGCAGGTTCGTTGGACGGTGTCCAACGTTCATCACGGAAATCTACGATTTCCGTACGACCCCGAGGCTTCACCGTCTTGGGGCTGCACCGCATCCGCAGGCGAATTTAATTCCTCCCGACCTTCTCCATGGGGAGTCGGCTGGAATTAACACCCGAACACACCGATGTATCCGTGGGAGTCGGTCGCTCCACCACGACCCGTTGAAACCCCCGTCGCACCGCCGTAGCGGATTTTGAGAGGGGCCACATTTCCAAGCTACCGAACGACCAGCAAAGAACTAGAGGTCTTCTAGTTCATACTTTAAGTTGTTTGTTTCTGGTCGTTATCTGTATATTATAGCTCGAACTACTTAAATTTGTGTAATGTCGTGACGGCATTCACTCTCGGGGTCAAGTGGTTCGAAACGCACCGCGTTTCGTCATCACGGAAATCTACGATTTCCGTACGACCCCGAGGCACTCTGCCTGCTTTCTCTGTAGACGAGGGTGACGGGCAACAGTCCCAGCAGTCCCCAGAGGTAGTACGCGACTGTCTGTCCGGTGGTCTCGGGTCGCCACTTGCCGAGCGCGGTGTTCCGGACGTCGCGCTGTCGTGGAAACAGCAACCCCATCCAGGTTTCGTGGAGCACCCGGAGGTCAATACCGATAGCGCCGAGCAACCCCGGTTGTGTCCCGGCAGCCATGAGCGAGTGTACAACAGCCCACCTTCTATACTTTCTTACCCGGGATGCGAGCGTTTATATCTCGTGGAGCGACACAACCGGTATGGTCGAGGCGTTCGCAGTCGCCAGCGGCAAGGGTGGGACCGGCAAAACCACGAGCACGCTCGCGCTGGGGATGGCGCTGGCCGAGACACACGACGTGACCGTCATCGACGCGGACACGGGGATGGCGAACGTTCTGTTCCACGCCGGCCTCGCAGACGTGGAGACGACGCTCCACGAGGTGCTGGCCGGCGATGCGGCGGTGGAGGCAGCGGTGTACGACCGTTTCGGGATGCGGGTAGTCCCCTGTGGCACGTCGCTGGCAGGGTTCGAGCGGGCAGACCCGACACGACTGCGCGAGGTGGTGGCGACGCTCGCCCGGGAGACTGACGTCATCCTGCTGGACTCGCCGGCGGCACTCGACAGTCGGAGCGCGGTCCTGCCGATCGTGCTCGCAGACCGGGTCATCGTGGTACTGCAACCGACGGTTCCATCGCTGTCGGACGGCCTGAAAGTCCAGGAGTACGCGCTGACGTACGGAACGGGAATCGCCGGTGTCGTGTTCAACCGCGTCGCCGACGACGAGGATATCGAGGGGGTGGCTCGAAAGGCCGGGCAGTACTTCGAGGGCGAGACACTCGCGAGCGTGCCCGAGAGCGACGCGGTGCGCGCGGCGCGACGGGCAGGGAAACCACTGCTCGCCCACGCACCGGCGTCGACGGCGGCACAGCGGTTCCGCGAGGCGGCGTCCGGGCTGACTGTCCGCGATATCGCCTCCGGGGACGTCGCAGACCGGTTCCGCAGCGCAGTCATCCCAGAGGAATCATGACGTTCCCGGAGGGCCGACTCCGCGCTCGCCGGGTGGTCGCTGACCTCGGCGGACCACTGTCCGACGCACTCGACTGTGGGTTGACCGGGTATCTCCGTCTGGAATCCGACGGTCTGTTGCTCGACGATGGCGAGGCGACGGTTCTCACGTTCGAGGAGGGTGTTCCGGTGGCCGCCACCCACACCGGCGGTGACTCCGTCGGGGCCGAGGCGCTCGCAGATGCCGCAGTGGGCGGCCTCTACCGCCTCGAACTCCGGGAACTCGCGAGCGGGGAGTTGCCGGCAGTTCACCACCGCGACCGGGCGCGCGTGTCACCGACACTCCCGGCGAAGCAACTCGTCGGTGACAGCGGCCTCGTGGCACGCACCCGCGAGGCCGCCCCCGAGAGCCGACTGACGGAGCGTGCCACCGGGGAACCGGGCCTGGCGGCCGTCGAGTCGTTTCTCGACGACGGGGACGCCATTTCGAGTATCCGTGACCGCGCCCGGTCGGAGGCCCGCGAGCGCGCCGACGAGTGGGGGTTCGAAGCTGTCGACCCGGACCGCTGAGTCGTCTCTGGCAGATGCCGGAGAGACCA
>JAQCNG010000267.1 GCA_028275145.1 Halovenus sp.
ACTTGATTAAACTCCCGGTAACGGTTGGGTAACCACCCATGACAGCGAGGGCGTCCCGCCGTCGTCGGGCCGTCCGACTGCCCGAGGGACCGAAAGTCCCCCTCCGTTCACGCCGAGGGAGCTGAGCAGTGGCCCTTTTACCCGCCAGACTCATCGACAGCATTGCCGTCTCCGGACTCGGGCGGCCCATCCGGGGCCGGGCCCGACGCCGGCGTGCCGTCTGACTCTGCCCCGGACTCCGAGCCAGTATCGGAGTCGACAGCCTGGCTGACAGGCAGCTCGTCGGTGCTGTACTCGTCGTCGAACGCCTCGATGGTGGTGACAAACACCGCGAGCACAATCGGGCCGATGAACAGGCCAGTCAGGCCAATTGCGTATGTGCCCCCAAAGACACCAACGAGTATCACCGCCGGGTTCAGTTCGGCCTCGCGGTCGATCACAATCGGCCGTGCGTAGTTGTCGACCAGACTGACCACCACGAGCCCGTAGAGAAACAGCGCGATTCCGAGACCGGTGTCGCCGATGACGAACAGATATCCGGACGCGGGTGCCCAGACGAGCGAGGCTCCGATGAGCGGCAGGAGAGCGAGCACCACCATCACGAAGGTGAGGAACACGGCGTTCGGAACCCCCGCGAGAAACAGCCCGACCCCACCGACCAGCCCCTGGAGGTCTGGGTGTGTCTGTCCGGGTACCGTGCCAGCAACGGAGAGTAATCTGTACGAGTCTCAGTCGGTGGGCTCAGACGATGCGCTCGTGAAGGACGGTCGGACAGGCCGCGGTGACGCCGTCGAGGGCGAGAATCTCGTCGCTGATGAGCGCGTGGATGTCCTCGCTGCCGTCGGCCTGGAGTTCGGCCATCAGCATGTGGTCGCCGGTGGCGGTGTACAGCGCCGACACCGCATCAACCTCGCTGAGCGCGTCGAGCACCTCGACGTAGCGCTCGCTCTCCACGTCGATGCCGACCAGTGCGATGCGCTTGTCGTCGAGTTTCTTCGGGTTGACCTCCACCGAGTAACCGACGATTGCGCCATCCTCCTCGAGTTTCTCGATGTACTTCTGTGCTGTCGGGCGTGAGACACCCGCGCGCTCGGCGATATCACCCACCGAGGCTTTCGGGTTCTCCATCAGAACAGAGAGAACCGCCTGCTCGGGAGATTTTGTTTCCATACAACTGCTACAACCGGCGCGCACATAACTCCCGCGGACGCTGTGGCCCGAACCGGTCGCGGTCCAGACTGCTCTGCCCAGTCAGAACTCGGTACAGACCGGAATCCCCATTGTCTCGAACTCGCCCACCCGCTCCATCACGTCGGGGATATCCGCGAGCCCACAGCTCTCCGAGATGATGCTGCCCGGGTCTATCTTGTTGCCGGCCATCATCCGGAATATCTCGTCGTACTCGTGGGGGCCATCCCGTACGAACCGATGAACTCCCGTTCGTCCCAGACAATCTGGCCGACCGGCAGGGACACCTCGCCGCTCTCCGAGTCCACCCACTCCCCGCCGATGAGGTGGCCGTACTCGTCGTGGTCGAGCACCGACTCGGCGGCGTCTCTGTGTTTCTCGTGGACTGACTCCGCCACGTCGTACTGGTCCGTGTCGTGAAGTACCTCGGGGGCAAGTGGTTCGAGAATCTCCGATTCTCGTCAGCTGCTCGCGGGCATCGCCCGCTCGCAGGTTCGTTGGACGTTGTCCAACGTTCATCACGGAAATCGAAGATTTCCGTACGACCCCGAGGCACTCGGCCTGTTCCGCCTGTAGACGGCCCGCGTGTGACCGATATCCCGGCAGCAACCGGAACACACACTCCGGTACTGGGGGTACAGTCGAAACGAATTAGTGTCTATGTTCATATACATACTGACATGAATCACGGTGACGGGGAGAGGCCCTCGGACGGCGACGAGGAGACGCTCTCGGACGCTGAGGGGGAGACGCTCCCCGACGGCGGAACGACAGCGGACATATCGGAGGAGGAACTACACGCAGTCGTACGGTCGGCGGTGATAGATGCCCAGGTTTCCCTGCTGAACGCGCTCGTGCTCGGCGTCCTCGCAGTGGCGTTTTTCGTGCTCGGCACACTGATTCTCCTGGAGGCCTCGGACCCGTTCGGTCTGGTCTTTTTCTTGCTCGGGGCTGTCGTGGCGTGGTTCGGCCGGCGGCAACTCGACTGAGTCGGTCTGCCGGGGGTCAGGGGAGTCGGGCGAAGACGAACTCGGTGCTGCTCCCGAGTGGGTCCGTTGCAGTCGTCGTCTCGGTGTCCTCGAATCCGGCGTCCCGGAGTGCCGAGAGCGTCTGCTCTCGTCCGGGTGCGGAAAAGAACATCCGACCACCCATCCAGCCCCGGCGGACTGTCTCGAACCGGCCACCCGGCAGGGTCATCAGGACGACCCCGCCCGGCCGGAGCACGCGGCCGAACTCGCGGTAGACCGCCCGGTGTTCCTCCCGTGGCACGTGAAACACCGAGTGGTAGGCGGTGATAGCGTCGAACTGGTCGGCACCGAGGGGGAGCGTCGACATATCCCCCTGGACGAGACTGGCCGCCGGCACCTCCGACGTGGCGAGTTCCAGCCCCCGGCGAGAGATGTCGAGACCCACGCTGTCGGCCGGCAGGTTCGCCAGCGTGCGCGCGCCGTCGCCACAGCCGATATCGAGCACGTCCGGGTCGGCCGGCAGTTCCGCGAGCAGGTCGTCGATGAGCGCCGCGTCGGAACCGTCGGCGTCGCGCTGTCTCGCGTACGTCTCCGCGACGTCGTCCCAGGCCCGGCGCAGTTCCGTTCTGTTCATACCCACAAGTAGGGCTTGACAGGTTTGATTGTTGCTGTTGGGGGGTCCACCGTCCAGTGTGACACCTCGTCTCCTCCCGTCACCCGCCCGGTGGGTCGAACACGACCCCGACCTGGTCTGGCGAGTCCGGGACGAGTTGTTCTTTTTTTGCTCTGGAGAGCTGCTTCAGCGCCCACTCCCGGCTCATCGCCCCGCTCTTCGTGGGCCAGTACTCGACGTACCTGACGGTCACGGGCGTCCGACCGCGGGTGTACTTCGCCCCATCGCCGGCGTTGTGCTCCGCGAGTCGCCTCGCGAGGTCGGTGGTGTAGCCGATGTAGAACGACCCGCGGTCGTCGCTACACTCGAGCAGATACACGCAGTGACCCATCCGGACGAGCGGTACGCCGGTCGTGCTGGTAAGTCTGGTCCTCTCTGACCGCCACCGCCGGGTGCGGGGTGGTCTGACGACCGCATCGCAGAGCCATCCGCCTCGCGTGGGCCGCTGCTGGCCCCAGGGGGCTGTGTGTTTCCCGCAACACCGGGTGCTCACGGCGCTATGGCACAGAGAAAGTTCTTGGCGGAGTCCTGCGTGAGCGAAGCGAGCGTCCTGACGGAGATTTGAACTCCGGTCCCTGGCTCCGCAAGCCAAGAGGATAGTCCACTACCCTACCAGGACTCACATCCTGGTAGACCGCATCCGGCTAAAGAGGTTACGATTGTGCCGTCGGTTTGGCGGCGGCCGCCCCGTGCCGACGACCCGGAGAATCAGTGTTCTTATTCACCGGCACCACCTAGCGGGTTGTATGGAAGCGGGCACCGGCGCGGAAGACGAACTTCCCGACCCCACAGACGCGTCGAACGTTCTGTTGCTCGCCCCCGTCGGCGGGGGCCAGGCACAGAGCCTGTGTCTCGACGCACTCACCAGGTCGCCCCCCGCAGAGTCGCACGTTCTCGCGGTCACCTACAGGGACCAACCGGCCGAGTGGGCCGAGGCGTGGGCGGAACAGGTCGGAGAACAACCCGCCGGCGGCGCCGTCCTGACTGTCGGCCAGCCGGAAACCGAGTTCGAGAGCGACGCGTGGCTGACCAGCACTGTCGAGAGTCCGGCCGACCTGACCGGCATCGGTATCGAACTGAGCAATCTCCTCTCGGAACTGGCCGAGGATGTCGGCCCCGACGAGCGACTCTCGGTCTGTTTCGACTCGGTGACAACCCTGTTGCAGTACGCGGACCTGCAGCAGGCGTTCCGGTTTCTCCACGTCGTCACCGGGCGTGTGCGCAAGGCCGACGCGCGCTGTTACTACCACCTCAACCCGACGGCCCACGGCCAGCAGACGATGGCGACGCTCGGTGGCCTGTTCGACACCACCGTCGAACGCGAGGACGGCGGCTGGTCGGTCACGCGCTGAGCCCCGTTCGGCGACGTCACCCCCACCGACCGGTTCGGAGGACAACCCACAAATCCACGGCGGACCAGAGTCCCGCATGGATATCGTAGTCGCCGGTGCTGCCGGGGGAATCGGCAGTCGAGTCACGAACCGTCTGCTCCGGCAGGACCACAGCGTCGTCGGACTGGACCGCCGGAGAGCGGACATCCCCGACGACGCCGAGGCACACGGCATCGACCTGACCGACGAGACAGCGGTACAGACGGCTGTCGCCGGACGCGACATCGACGCCGTCGTCACCGCGGCAGGGTGGTACGAGGTCGGTGCGCTCGAGGAGTGCCCGCCGTCTGCGTTCCGTCGCCACCTCGAGGCCAACCTGGTCACCGCCCACACGGTTGTTCACGCGGGACTCCCCGCGGTGCGGCGGCGGGGTGGCCGGGTTGTGCTCGTCGGGTCGACGGTCGGCAGTGTCGCCCTGCCGTATCACGGTGCATACAGCGCGGCGAAGTCCGGCCTGCACGGGTACGCCGACGCGCTGCGGCGCGAACTCTCCCCCCGTGGTGTCGACGTCGCGCTCGTCGAACCCGGCCCGACACGGACGGGCCTGAACGAGCGTGCGGCCCGGTCCGGCGAGGACGGCGAGAGCCCGTACGAGGCGGTCTACGAGCAGTTCCGCGGGTACAGTCCACAGAGCGTGACGCCGGCACAGGTCGCCGACAGCGTCGTCACGGCGGTGACCACTGACAGTCCGCGGGCGCGCTACCGCGTCGGTCGACGGGCACGGTGGCTCCCACGACTCGACGGCGTTCTCCCAACCGGACTGTTCGACCGACTCGTCCGGTCGGGGTTGCCGGGCGGCCTGCTCGGCCGTCTCGTCGACCGGTGACACCGACAGTGGATCTCCTCGTGACCTCGCAGGTGGTCTCCGCGCCCGACGCACTCACGCCCGGCAGACCCGCGCCCGGTTGGCCACCAACCCAGAACGTTATGACGGGCCATCCCCAAGCGTGGCTGTGACCGAGTTCGTCCTGTTCGGCGGCAAAGGTGGTGTTGGCAAGACGACCCTGGCCGCGGCCGCTGGTCTCGTCAGTGCTCGCGAGGGCGCACGCACGCTCGTCGTCAGCACGGACCCCGCACACAGTATCGGAGACGCCTACGAGTCCACAGTCCGCGAGACGCCGACCCGGGTGACCGACGAGGCGAACCTGTACGCGCTCGAGATCGACCCCCGCTCGCGGTTCGAGGAGCGTTACGGCGACACCTTCGAGAGCGTTCTCTCCGATGTCCAGTCGCTCGGCGTCGACCTCTCGTCAGACGACGTCGGTGCCGTTTCCGAGGAAGGGCTGATCCCCGGTGCCGACGAGGTGGCGGTGCTCGACCTGTTCGCCGAGTACAACGACCACGAGAACTGGGAGGTGGTCGTGTTCGACACCGCGCCGACGGGCCACACGCTGCGACTCCTGGAGTTGCCGGACGTGATGAACACGACGCTCGGCCGGGTGCTCTCCCTGCGCGACCAGTTCAGTTCCGTGACGAGCACCGTCGGGAGTCTGCTCGGCAGGGAGGACGACTCGCCGTCCTACGGCGACCAGGCCGACCGACTGGAGCGTGTCACCGAGGAGGTCGGCGAACGACTCCGCGACGACGAGCGGACAACCTTCCGGGCGGTGACACTCGCCGAGCGGATGTCCATCGAGGAGACAGACCGCCTGCTCGCCGAACTCGAGTCGGGCGAGATCGCGGTCGACAGCGTGCTCGTGAACAAACTCCTGCGGGACGCCTCGGAGGACTGTCCGACCTGTTGGCCCCGCTACCAGGAGCAACTGGACCTGCTCGCGGAGGCCCGCGAGCGGTTCGACCGTCCGGTCCGTGAGGTGCCGCTTGTCGCCGACGAGCACGGACTCGACCGCGTCGAGGCCGTCACCGAGTTTGTCGACGGCGTGTGACTGGCCGTCACCGGGTTTGTCGACCGATAAGCCTGTCCACAACTGTTGACTGTCTGCCGGCCCTACAGCAGGTATGGAACACCTGCGTCTCGACGACTGGGACCGCATCGTCACCGAACTCGAGCGGTTCGACCCGCCCGAGATAGACATCGAGAGTGACTCTGTACGGCTCGGGTTCGACGGTGCTCACCTGGAGATCTCCCGGGACGGCGGGTTCACCGCCGGGATGCCGCTGCACGAGGTGAGCGGCGAGCGCGCGGAGACGGTCGTCGTTGACCACGAGGCCGATGCCGTCACGCTGGTCGGCGGGTCAGTCGAGTACACGTTCCGCCGACCCGGGTGACCGGGAGCACTCGAGGTGTCCCGCCGCGTCGCGGGGAACCCGTCAACAGACCGTCAGTCGTCGGCGACCATCGGCTTCGGTTCGGTGCCGACCCGGCGGTCGAGAAAGTCGGCCAGCAACTCGAACATCCGGAGTTTCTGGTCCTGGTCGGAGGAGGCGTGGCCCTCCTCGCCGAGTTCGCGGTACTCGAAGTCCTCGCCCTCCTCGTAGTCGGCCGCCTCGAGCGCCTCGCGGAAGATGCGGGCCTGCGAGACGGGCACACGGCGGTCGTTGACGCCGTGGACGACGAATATCGGCGCGTCGACGTTCTCGACGTAGTTCACCGCCGACCGTTCCTCGTAGAGGTCGGGGTTCTCCTCGGGCGTGCCGAGGTACTTCTGCATCAGTTCGGTCTTGAAGTGTGGCATCGTGTTCTCGAACATGTCCTCGAGGTCGGTCAGTCCGATCCAGGCGATACCGGCCTCGTAGAGGTCGGGATACTGGACCATCTGCCAGTACGCAGAGTAACCGCCGTAGGAGCCGCCAAAGACGACCACCTGGTCCTCGTCGACCCAGTCGTGTTCGTCGAGCACGTGCTCGGTGGCGACGACAACGTCGCCCTGCTCTGCACCGCCCCAGTCCTCCATCAGTTCCCTGACGAACTCGCGGCCCCGACCGGTGGACCCGCGGTAGTTCACCTGTAACACCGAGAAGCCGAGCGAGACCAGCACCTGCGTGTAGAGATTGAACCGCTTGACGTCCCGCGAGCGCGGGCCGCCGTGGGGGTTGACGATGAGCGGCGACGGTCGCCGGCCGGAGTCGTACAGCAACGCACCGATCTCGAGTTCGTCGTAGGGGTCGTGTTCGACTGCGGCCTGTGTGGTTTCGGGCACACCATCGGAGTCGACGGTGAAGTACTCGGCGTCGGCAAAGTCCGCCTGCTCGAACGGGCCGTACTCCGCCTCGACGAGCGTCTCGTACTCGTGGGTCGAGACGTTGTAGGCAAGCAGTTCCGGCCGCTGTGTCGGGGTGGTGTGTGTCAGGACGACACGGTCCTCGTCGAGCACCGACTCGACGCCGAAGCCGGCGACGCCGGCGGGCAGGTCGAACTCGGTGGCCTCCCCGGTTTCGAGGTCGTAGACAATCGGTACCGACTCCGCGTCGCGGGCGCGGTTCCCGAGCACACGCTCGCCGTCCGGCATGAACGCCTCGGCACCCTCCTCGAACTCGCCGTTGCCGAGCCACCGGACCTCGTCGCTGTCGAGGTGGTAGACGCCGATGCGGCCAAGGTCGGTGGAGTTGTCGGTGACGAGCAGACGCTCGCCGTCTGGTCCCCAGCCCGACGGCCCCGACTCCGCGCCGGTGTCGCCGAGGTCCAGATTCCGGGGCTCCGAGCCGTCGGCGTTCGCGATGTAGACGTCGTAGTTGTCGAAGTCGTCTGTCTCGTTCGTGGTGTACGCGATGTGCTCGCCGTCCGGCGAGAGCTGTCCGGCGGCGGCCGCACGGTCGTAACTGGTGACCTTC
>JAQCNG010000254.1 GCA_028275145.1 Halovenus sp.
AGGGGTATCGTGAGCACGTTCCACCCGCCGGTGTGGAACAGCGGGAACACCATCGGTGTGGTGTCGTCGGGTCGCAGCCCCCAGCTGAGAATCGTGTTGAACGCGTTCCAGAGGATACCGCCGTGGGTCTGGACCACCTGCTTCGGGAGGCCGGTCGAGCCACCCGTGTGCAGGAACAGATGCGGGTCCGACAGCGCCCGGTCGACAGTCTCGACCGGTTCGGCGCTCTGCCCGCTCGTGTCGTACTGCTCGAACGGCCCGTCGGGGTCGGCCTCCGCGAGCACGAGCGTCGACAGCCCCTCTGTCGGCCCCTCGGTGACGGCGGTCCGGACGTCCTCTGTGAACGGCTCCTCGACGACCAGCAGTGTCGGCTCCGTGTCGGTCAGAAGCGCCGCAATCTCGGGCGGTGCGAGCCGGTGAGAGAGCGGCGCGAGCACCGCCCCGATCTTCGCAGTCGCGAAGTAAAGGTCGACGAGCTCCGGTCGGTTCCGGGAGACGACCGCAACCCGGTCGCCCGTCCCGACACCGTGTGCGCGGAGCAGACGGGCTGTCCGGTTCGCCCGCCGGTCCAGGTCGGCGTAGGTGTACTCCTCGCCTGTTGCCGCGTCGACGACCCCAACCCGGTCGGGTGTGAGCCGAGCGCGACGCTCGCTCAACTGCCCGACCCAGCCGTACGGTCTGTCACTGTGCTCGTGGACGCGCATGCTGGCAGTTTGTCTGGCACCAACATAAACAGCCGGGGGCCACACCGACCGACGCACGACACCGGACATCCGGTCACAGAACCCCGTCTGTGTGGTATAGATTCACAACCAAATTGTATAATGCTTACAAAATGTTTACGTTCGTGCGCAGACTCAGTACGGTTATGGATTCTGACCGAATCTCGCGGCGGCGGGTTCTCGGATCGCTTGGGGCAACTGGCGTCATCGCGCTCGCCGGGTGTGTCGGCGGTGACGACGACGGTGACAACACCAGCGACAACGGTGGGGACAACGGTGGCGACAACGGGATGGACAACGGGATGGACAACGGCGGGGACAACGGGATGGACAACGGTGGGACGACCAGCGGTCCGGAGGGGACACTGCGTATCGGCGTCCTGCAGGACTTCTCGGGCCAGCTAGCAGTCTACGGCGCACAGGGAACGGCCGGGTTCTACAGCGGACTGGCACACAAGGCCGACAACGACCCGCTGTCGAACGAGGCGGTCAGTGCGGGTGACTACACCTACTCGGTCGGTGATATCGACATCGAGATTCGCGCCCGTGATACACAGTTCGCGCCGACACAGGCACAGCAACTGGCCTCGGAACTCGTCACACAGGACGAGGTGGATATGCTGTACGGCGTCGGCAACTCCGGTGGTGCAATCTCGGTCATCAACGGTGTCGTCGACCAGGCCGGGGTGCCCTTTATCACCGGTCCGGCGGCCTCTGCGGAGATTACGGCCGGCGAGGGAACCTGCCGTGACCTGGTGTTCCGGGCGAACGAGAACACCGCGATGGACGCCCGGAGCGGCGGTGTCTACATCGCCGACAACACCGACGTCGACCAGATGGCACTGTTCGGTGCCGACGACGCCTTTGGCTCGTCGGTGGTGGACAACTACGAGGCGGTGCTGGAGAACCGCGGCGTCGATATCGTCGACAAGCGTTCCGTTCCGGAGGACCTCGACCAGCCCGAGTGGGTCGGGCTGCTCGACGAGGCCGAGAACGCGGGCGCACAGGGCATCGTCGGCGGGTTCACCGCCACCGGACTGACCGGGTTCTTCCCGGCGTTTCTCGACGGTGGCTACGACATGCAGCTGTTCGGTGGGTTCGCCTCCCGGCTGACACTGGGTGTCGTCGGTGACACGCTCCAGCAGGTGCTCGACGATTTCAGCGACGAGGCACTGGAGGCGGCCGAGTTCGGCCCGTTCACGACACGATACCACTGGAACCAGTACGACAACCCCATCAACGACGCCTTCGTGGAGTCACACGCAAACGCCTACGGGGTCGTGCCGGACCTGTTCACCAGCGGCGCGTTCACCGCCGCCTCGGCGGTCATCCAGGCGATGAACGAGGAGGGCGAGGTCAGCCCCGACGCCGTCGTGTCGGGTATGACCGGAATGACGGTCACCGACACGCCGAAAGGCGAGAACGGCTACACCTTCCAGGAGTACAACAACCAGGCACGCTCGGAGATGACCGTCGCGCCGGTCACGGTCACGCCCGATAGCCAGGAGAACTGGCCGGCCGCAATCCAGCCGGGCGACCCAATCGAGCGGGTGTCGGCCGACGACGTGACTATCCCCGCGGAAGACGTGAGCTGTGACCTGACCTGAGCGATGCTCCGGACGACGGCTCTCACGAAACGGTTCGGTGGGCTCACGGCTGTCGACAGTGTCGACTTCGAACTCGACGACCGGCTCACGTCGCTCATCGGGCCGAACGGGGCCGGCAAGACGACGTTTTTCAATCTCCTGACCGGTGCGCTCACCGCCAGCGACGGCAGTATCGAACTGAGAGGCTCAGACGGGTGGACAGAGGTCACCGGCCAGACCACCTACGAGACTGCACAGCTTGGTGTCCACCGCTCGTACCAGATAACGAATATCTTCCCGACGAGTACGGTGCTGGAGAACGTCCGCATCGCCCAGCAGGCCCACAGCGACGACTCCTGGCGGTTCTGGCGCAACGTTCGGGCTTTCGATACCCACTACGAGCGGGCCTACGACATTCTCGAGCGGGTCGGACTCGAGCAGAAGGCCGACCAACCGGCCGAGAACCTCAGTCACGGCGAGAAGCGCCAACTGGAGGTGGGTATCGCACTCGCGGGCGACCCCGACGTGCTGTTGCTCGACGAGCCGAATGCCGGCGTCTCCACCGAGGACGTCGACGACGTCCGGCGGATTATCGAGGACGTTGCCACCGACCACGCCGTGTTGCTGGTCGAGCACAACATGGACCTGGTGATGGACGTCTCCGAGCGGATTGTCGTGCTCAACCAGGGAGAGATGATAGCCGACGGCGAACCCGAGGAGATACGGGGTGACCCGGAGGTGCAGGACGCGTACCTCGGGGGGTACGAGCCGGGTGACCTGCGCCGTGTGGAGGGGGTCGCGTGACGCTGCTCGAACTCGAGGGTGTCAACACCTACTACGGCGAGAGCCACATCCTCCAGGGTGTCGACCTCACGGTCGAACGGGGCGAGGTGGTCGCCCTGCTGGGGCGCAACGGTGTCGGAAAGACCACCACGTTCCGGTCGATTCTCCAGTTGACGCCGCCACGCGAGGGCTCGATTCGGTTCCGCGACGAGGAACTGGTGGGCAAGGACACCTACGAGGTTGCCGACGCTGGTATCGGCTGGATTCCGGAAGACCGCCGGATGTTCGGCCGACTGACCGTCGCGGAGAACATCCGGGCCGCGGTGCCCGACCGCGCGAGCGTCCCCGACGCGCTCGAACTGGCCTACGAGACGTTCCCGATTCTCGAGGAGCGGGCCACCCAGCGGGCGGGTGACCTCTCGGGCGGGCAACAGCAGATGCTCGCTATCGCCCGCGGACTGGTCGGCGACAACGACCTGTTGCTCGTGGACGAACCCAGCGAGGGGCTGGCCCCGAAGATTGTCACCGACGTCGGCGAGGCGCTGCTCGCGGCCTCGGAGTCGATTCCGATTCTGCTGGTCGAGCAGAAACTCGGCCTCGCGCTCGACCTGGCCGACCGGTTCTACGTGATGGACCACGGCACAATCGTCGAGTCGGGTGACACGAGCGAGGTTGGTGTCGACGACGAGCGCCTCAGGAGGTACCTCTCGGCATGACCGGACTCGCGCTGGCCGGGGCCTGTCCGGCCGACGTGTCGCTGGTGGCCGGTCCCGGCGGTGTCCCGCTCTCGGTTGGTGCGGTTGTCGACCTGTTCAGCTCCCCGGCAGACCTGGCGAGTGTCCTCGTCGAGGGGCTGGCAAAGGCCAGTCTCTACCTGATGATCGCCAGCGGACTGACGCTCATCTTCGGCCTGATGGACGTCATCAACTTCGCACACGGTGCGTTCACGATGTACGGGGCCTACCTCGCCGGGACAGTGGTGCTCACGCTCGGTATCGGCTCGGGGCTCGTTGGCTCGGTTGGCGTGTTCGCACTGTTGCTGGTCGGTGTGTTCCTGTTGCTCGCCCTGCTCGGTGTGGTGTTCGAGGTGGCACTCGTCAGGCGACTCTACGAGTACCCCCCGATTTTCATGATTCTGCTCACCTTCGGCATCTCGATTACGATGGAGGAGTTCATGCGCATGCTCGTGGACTACTTCGAGGTGAACAGCGGCCGCGAGGCGGTCGACTGGTCGATTCCCCGCCAGGAGACGGTCCCCGAGGAACTCCAGGGCACCTTCGACCTCGCCGGCGTCAGCATCGGCGGGCTCCACCCGCTCCAGATACTGCTGGGTGTGCTCACGGTTGTCGGCATCTGGTATTTCCTCAACAGGACCCGCTACGGTCTGTTCGTCCGCGCCGGTGTCGAGGACGACGAGATGGCGACGGCGCTCGGCATCAACATCAAGCGGACGTTCAC
>JAQCNG010000257.1 GCA_028275145.1 Halovenus sp.
ACTACAAAGACGTTGCGATTGCGTGGGCCTGTGGGCCTGCAACCGTATCGCTGTATGCACAGATGATGACGGCGCTGTATCCCCACCCTACTCCGCTCCCTTCGGTCGCTCCGTTGAGGGTGGGGGCTTAGCGCCTATATCCAGCTAACGGGTTGGTGTGGCTGTGGTCAGCTGTCGGTCCCGTCTGTGTCCACATCGCGGACCGTCCGCTCGGCGCGCCGCAGCACCGCCCGGACCGGGAGGTCGGTCGCACGGGCGACCGCGAGCGCGTCGTCGAACTCGCCGCTGACGTCGTACACCTCCTCGCCGATGCGCGCGACTTTCACGCTCACCTCGAAGGAATCGCCGTCGACATCGAGCGCGACGGTCTGGTGCTCGCGGTCGGCCACGAAGCGGTGGCCACTGCCGTGTTCACGCACGCCGAGTGTCCCCGTCTCCGCTGCCAGTCGGCGGGCGACCCGGCGGGCGTTCTCCGGCGCGACGACCACCTTCACGAGATGGCCCGGGCGGGACTTTTTCATCGTCGTCGGGAGCACGGTCACGTCGAGTGCCCCCGCCTCGGCCAGCGTCTCCTGGAGTCCCCCCAGCGCCTCCGGCGTCGCGTCGTCGAGATGTGTCTCCAGAACTGTCACCTGCTCGCGCCGGAGGCTGCCGGTCGTCTCACCGGCCAGCACGCGCAGGACGTTCGGGTGGTGCTCGAACAACCGGTCGCCCGCGCCGTAGCCCGAGGCCGCGACATCGAGCGAGGGGAGCGACCCCACGCCGTCGGCGGTGTGCGCGAGGATGGCCGCCCCCGTCGGCGTCAGGAGCTCCGCCTCGACCGGACCGCCACGGAGTGACCAGTCCGCCCGCTCGGCGAGTTCGACGACCGCCGGCGCCGGCACCGGGTAGACGCCGTGGCTCATCTCGACGGTCCCGCCGCCGGTTGCGAGCGGCGTCGTCACGACCCGGTCGGGGGACAGATCCGCGAGGAGCAGCGTCGCACCGACCACGTCGGCGATAGCGTCGTCCGTCCCGACCTCGTGGAACGTCGTCTCCGCCGGGTCCGTCCTGTGGACCGCGGCCTCGGCCTCTGCGAGCAACTCGAATGTCCCGGTTGCGTCGGCCGCCACACCAGCGGGCAGGCCCAGCGACTCGACCACCTCGACAACCTCCGGGAGTGTCCGGTGCGGGCCGGACCCCTCTGCGCGCCCGTGGTCGTCCGGGTCGTCCCCGTGACTGTGACTGTGTGCGTGCTCAGTGTCGTGACCGTCCGGGTCGTCCCCGTGGCTGTGGTCGCCGCCCGACTCGTCGCTGTCCACCCCGGTCCGGAGGACCGTGACATCGGTGGCCTCGATGCCACAGCGCGTGGCAGTCCCGACGTCGTACCGGACGTCGAGTGCCGCCTCGACGGGGTCGAGAACGGCGGGGTCGGCCCCCGCGGCCAGCAACGCACCGAGCAGCATGTCGCCGCTCGCCCCCATCCTGCCGTCGAAGGAAAGAATCATATCAGTTCGCGGGCGGCCGCCACCGCCTCGTCTATTGTGGGCGCGTCGAACGCCTGCCGGTCGATGTAGGCGTTTGTTCCCGCACAGTACAGGTCCCGGGCCGTCTCGACGACGTCTGTGGCGAGTGGGGCCGGCTGTTGCTCACAGAGTCCCCGCCAGTCGGCGATGCGCTCGCGGGTGGCGCGGTCTTTGGCGGCCGAGACGGCCTCGACCCACCCGGACTGGGTGTGTTTGTGGTACTGGCGCAGCATCTCCTTCGAGACCTGCTGGCCGTCGTGGGCAAACCGGTTCTCGTCGAACGTGCCGACGACGTCGGCGACACGTATCTTGCCGTCGTGGTACAGACACTCGATTTTGCCGTCCTGGTGGACCAGACCCGCCTGCGCGGCGCGCTCGGTGACCAGTTTGTTCACCCCGCGGGCAACCGATTCGAGTTCGTCGAGCGCGGCCGGACCGGCGACGTGTGTGGCCTCTGTCCGGTCGAGATAGCGGTCCTGTTGCTCGAACTTCGTGGAGAACTCCACCACCGGTTCGGGCAGGTCCACCGCCCCGGCGGGCCAGTCCTGGCGCGAGAGGCCGACATCGGCGGGGTCTGTACGCCCGCGCAGCGACGACCCGACGGGCACCCGGTTGCGGAACACCACCTCCAGTGGAATCAGGTAGTGTGTCCCCGTCGCGTCGAAGTAGGCGTCGTAGTCGTAACTGCCGTCGACAAAGGGTAACTCGGGCGCACGGGTCAGGTCGATAGCCATCTCGGTGGGCGGGCCGCCGGCGGCCAGGGCCTCGTCGAGTTCCACCGCCTCGCCCATCGAGTTGACACCCCGGTAGTGGGTGGGGACCCCGGCGTCCGCCAGCAGCTCGAAGTTGAACGCCCCCATCGTACACAGCGACGCCCCCTTGTCGGGGATAGCGTCGGGCATTCTCCCCCAGTCGAACACCGAGTAGTCGTCGGTGAACACGAACGCTCCCCGCCCGAGCGCGTCGTCGGTCGGTTGCTCCCGGACCCGGAACTCCTTGACGCTCGTCATCGGCTCTCCGTTCGCCGTCCACCGACAAAGGACTGTTCCTCGACCGGTGGGCACTGTCGGCGTCAGTTCACCCGGCCCGGGGCCGACAGCGCGCCCGTCGTCAGCGGCCGTCACCACACAGGTCCACGAAGTTCCGGAGGATGCGCAGTCCCGTCTCACCGGATTTCTCGGGGTGGAACTGGGTGCCAAAGACAGTGCCCGACTCGTCGGCGACGATACTCGGGAAAGACAGGCCGTAGTCGGTCGACGCGACGACGGCCTCGCCGTCTCCGGGGTCGGCGTAGTATGAGTGGACGAAGTACGCGTACTCGCCGTCGACGCCCGCGACGAGCGGGTGCTCGCGCTGGACGTGGAGGCGGTTCCAGCCCATCTGCGGGACCTTTACATCGTCCGGGAACCGGAGGTTGGTCCCCGGAATCAGGTCGAGTCCCTCGGCGCTGCCCTCGCCGGCGTGGTCGGCCTCCTCGCTGGTCGAGAGCAGCATCTGCATCCCGAGACAGATGCCGAAAAGCGGTGTCTCCGCCGTGGCCTGCTCGACGAGCGCCTCCCGGAACGGGCCGGCGTTCTCCATCCCCTCGCTGAACGCACCCACCCCGGGCAGGACGACACCGTCGGCGTCTGTCAGCGCCGCCGGTTCCTCGACGAGTGTCACCGACGCGCCCGCCCGCTCCAGTCCCCGCGTGACACTCCGGAGGTTCCCCAGTCCGTAGTCGACGACCGCCACCTCGGGATTTCCACGACTCGCTGGCATACCTGCGTGTACGATGTCGGGGTGTAAGTGCGTTCGTATCTGTCACACCGTACCGCAATCCATAACTCCGCTGCTGTCTGACCGCCGGACGTGTTCGATATCGCCAGCGGCCCGGATACGCTCCGCTTGCTCGCGATTCCGTTTTTCGCCTACGTCGCCGTGCTCGATATCCGGACCCGCCGGGTCCCGAACCGGACCTGGATTCCGCTCGCCGCACTCGCGGTTCTGTTGCTCGTCTGGGATATCCTCCGCGTGATGACCGGCGACACCGACCCGGTGACGCGACAGAACTTCTACATCCAGACGCTCATCTCCATCGGCTTGGTCATCCCGCTGGCGTACGTGTTCTGGCTCGTCGGCGGGTTCGGCGGTGCCGACGCAAAGGCGTTTTTCGTGGTCGCCGTGCTGTTTCCGGCGTTTCCGGTCTACCGACTCTGGGAGTGGTCGGTAAACGGCGGGGCCGTCGCCGGCGCGCTGGACCTGCTGCCGGGCGCAACCTACGCAGGAACGCTCCCGCTGGTCGAGCCGAGTTTCGGGGTGTTCTCGATTACGGTGCTCTCGAACACGGTGGTGATGGGGTCGCTGTACCCGGTGGCGCTGGCGGCCCGCAACACCACCGTGGGCTACGTCTCGCCGGGGATGTTCGTCGCGAAACCGGTTGCCTGGGACCGGGCAACCGAGGAGTACGGGACGCTGTTGCAGATGCCGGAGCGCTCGCTACGGGAGAGTCTCTCGCTGTCCGGCCTGCGTGCGTATCTCAGTTTCCGGGGGGTCGACCTCGACGCGCTCCGGATGTACCTGCGCTGGCGGGGCCTCTCACTGTCGGCCCTGCGCGAGAACCCGGACCGGTTCCGCAACCCGGCGTCGCTCCCGCCCGACCCGAACCGGCCCGGCGACGGCGCAATCCCCACGGACGGCCGGGACGACGAGACTGCAACGGAGGAGACGACCGCAACCGCGTTCGGTGACGCCGAACCCTGGGCACCCGAGACGCATCTGGTCGCCAACGGCGACGACCCGTGGGGTGCGGCCGCGTTTCTCGACGACATCGAGGGGTCGGCCTACGGTACCTCGGCCGAGACACTCCGGGACGGCCTCGACAGTCTCGCCGACGACGACGTTGTCTGGATATCGCCGGGGATTCCGTTTCTGGTGCCGCTCTTTGTCGGTCTCGTCCTCGCGTTTGTCTACGGCGACCTGTTGTTTGCGATGTTCCAGGCGCTCGGCATCGGTGCCGCGTGACTTCCTCCCCACCCTACTCGCTCACCGCTGACGCCGTTCGCTCCTTGAGGGTGGGGCTTCCTGCTTCCACGACGTTGTCAGACTGCGTCTGACAGCCCACCAGACAACGTCTGGTGAACGCGCTTTGCAGACACCGAATCAGTGTCCGCAGGGAGCGCAGTCTCCACAGGCGTTGATTCGGGACAGCCCGTCCCTACTTGTTCGAGACCGCGAGAAAGAATGTTCCACGACGCATTCGCGTCTCTGTCCGCCTCGAATCCACACGACGGACACGAATGCTCGCGTACCCACAACGGCTTGTCCGTCTCGACACCACATGACGCACACTCTTTAGTCGTTCCTCGGGGGTCCACCGCGACGAAGTGCGTCCCTTCCCGTTCGCACTTGTATTCGAGCATCCGCAGGAACGTCCCCCACGAGGCTCCGGCCCGATTCCGAGAGTTGCCTGGAAGTTCGACCAGTCCCTTCGCGTCCAAGTCCTCGACCGCTACAAAGTCGTACTCGCGGGCGTAGTACGCCGAGAGTTTGTGCAAGAAGTCTCGACGCTTGCGCTTCAGGTCAGCGTGGCGTCGAGCGACCGTCTTGCGCTGTTCTTCCCAATTGTTCGAGCCGTGTTCCTTCCGCGAGAGGTTACGTTGAGCGCGTTCTAACCGCTCGCGTTCGTCGGAAAGGTCAGGCGACTCGACGGCAGTTCCGTCACTGTCGTGGACGTATTTCAAGATACCCACGTCGATGCCAACTGCGTCAGTCACCTCGTCGGGCTTCTCGGGCGGGGCATCAGGGGTTTCGACACCGAGGATGGCGTACCACTTGCCGGTGGGTTCGCGTTTGATTGTGACGGTCTTGATACTGGCGTCGTCAGGCAGGTCACGGTGGAATGTGATGGGAATGTCACCAATCTTTGAGAGCCACAGTCGCGTCCGACCACTCGTGTTTTTGAGTTTGAAGCCGGATTGACTGTAGGTGAACGATTGGTACTCTCCCGGTGCTTTCCACTTCAACCCCCCGACGCTGTAGCCGTTTTTCTTCCGGCTTTTGAGC
>JAQCNG010000270.1 GCA_028275145.1 Halovenus sp.
GCGCATCATCGGATGCATCTCCATCAACTGCTCCTCGGCGATCTGCTCGTAGAGCTTGTAGGTGATAGAGACCGTCAGCAACAGCCCCGTTCCGGTGACGTTCCCGATGGTACCGAACATGTTGGCACCGACGGCGAGCACACCGACGAGCGCACCACCGATGACAGTCACCTGGGGGATGTACTGTTCGAGCACCCGTTCGATACTCTGGACGTTCTGCCGGAAGCCGGGGATCTGCATGCCGGAGCCGTGAATCTGCTGGGCGGTCGCCTCCGGGCCCATGTTGGTCGTCCGGACCCAGAAGATGGCGAAGATGGCGCCACCGACGATCATCACCGAGAGGTCCACCGACACCCGCAGCAGAATCTGCCAGATCTCCGGACTCCCCTCGACCGAGTAGGCAAACCACATCCAGTCCTGGGGAGACTGTATCGGTGCCAGATAGTAGAACAGTCCGTCGACCGGTGAGCCGTCGACGTAGACTCCGAGCCAGGAGGGCATACTGATTGCGCTGTTCAGCCCCTGTCCCATGAACTGGATGTTCATCTGCAGCGCCCGGACGAGAATCATCGGCAGGACGCTCGCGTAGATGAGTTTCACGGGGAACCGACCACGGGCACCTTTCACGCGTGCGTTCGACAGCGGAATCTCCACCCGAACGCTCTCGGCGTACACGACGATGACGAAGATGGCCACTGTCGTGAAAATAGCCAGGAGCTGTGGCTCACCGAAGATGAGGTCCTCGAACCCGCCGGGTGTGATGGGGTTCGGGCGCTCACGGACACCCAGCAGTATCTCCGCCCAGATGACCAGGATACCGTCCTCGACGATGCCGTCTGGCTGGTTGATGATGGGCTCCATCGCGAGCAGCCCGCTGATGAGTCGCTGGCTCACACCGGCGATGATGAACAGCCCGATACCGCTCCCGATACCCCACTTGCTCACCACCTCGTCCATGTACAGGATGAGGATACCGCCGACGAACACCTGGAAGAAGATGAGAATCTCCAGGCCGGCAATCCCGATGCCCAGGCTGTTGGCGACCGAGCCATCCGGCGTCAGAAAGCCCGCGTACACCATCGGAATCGCCGTCAGCGCGGTCATGATGATGACGAGGAACTTCTGGAGCCCCTGGTAGAGCACCTGGTCACGCGGGTTGTTCTGGGTGTCCAGACCGAGCAGGTCGGACCCGCCGAGCAACTGCAACACGATGCTCGCCGTCACGATGGGACCGATACCCACCTGCATCAGCGACCCGGACGAACCCGCGAGAATCGACCGGAAACGACCGAACACTTCGTTCGAGGTCCCCACGCCGAACAGCAACACGTTCGTGAGGAAAAAGTACAGTACCAGGATGCCGGCAGTCCAGCCCAGTTTGCGCCTGAACGGGACGTGCCCGTCGGGCCGACGAATCGCCGGCAGCCGTGTGAGAACCGGTTCGGCGGTATCCTTCCAACTCATGTTACTCGTTGTTTGTTGTATCGTCGGTTGCGCGCTCGGATTCGACAGCCTCGCCGCCCGCGCCCGCGAGTTTCTCCCGGGCTGACGCCGAGAACGCGTCGGCGACCACCTCGAGTTCGTTGCGCACCTGCCCGTCGCCGAGCACCTTGACGACATCCGCCTGGTGCCCGTCGTCGACGAGTTCGCGTGCGTCGATGCGGTAGCCGTCTGCCGTCTCTGTTGCCAGTCCCTCGGCGGCCAGGAGCGGTGCGTCCTCGTCGAGCGAGCGCAGGTCGACGGTCAGCACCTCGTCTTGGACCTTCTCGGGCGGTGTGAAGCCCGCCCCCTCCTCGCCGAGTGGTGGGTGATTGTGCATCTCGTGTTTGTCGCGGCCTGCCGCGCCACGACCACCGCGGTGGCCGGCACCACGCCGGTTCTTGTGCGACCCGCCGCCGTGTGTGCGTGACCCCCGCTGTCGTTTCTTCTTGTCTGTCATTATCGCATCGCCTCCAGCAGTTGGTCGAGTTCGTCGGTCTCGTGGACACCAACTTGTCCCCCAGTAGCGACTGGTTGTTTAATACCCTTGTGACCGCCACGCGGCGGATGGAGACGCAGTGTCGGCGACAGCCCCTCCGCCTGGAGGGTGGTCTCCTCGGTGAGCAGTCCCTCGGCCAGCGCGGACACCGAGTCGTAGTCGGTGTGTGTCTCGACCCACTCGTCGTCGATATCGGCGTCCCCGCTGTCCGGTTCGCCCCGGCGGGCCAGCAGCGTCTCGAGCACGTCCTGGCTGGGTGTCCCGTGGGCGACGTAGTCGTTCACCTTCGTCACCATCCCCTCGTATGCCGACTCCTCCGGCACGAGTGTGGCGTGGTTGACGCGGCCGATGTTCAGCATCTGCAGGGTGTCCTTTATATCCTGGTTCTGGTTGATCTCGCCACGCACCTGGACGATGAGTTTCATTCGCTCACCTCCCGCTGACGCTCGTTGACACGCTCGGGCACACGCGCCTGTGCGGCGTTGACCAGCGCGTTGTATGTGGCCTTCGCGAGATTGACTGTCGTCCGGGTGTTGCCGTGACTCTTTGTCCAGGCGTCCTCGACGCCGGCGAGTTCGAGCACGTGCCGCGGCGTCTCGGCGGCCGCGAGCCCCAGCCCTCTCGGCGCGGGACGCACCTCGACCTGAACACTGCCGGCGGTGCCCTCGGACGTGCGGATGAGCGAGTGGTCACCACCGGGTCGGTCCTCCCAGGAACCGCTACCCAGAGGCACCCTGATGAGGTTCAGTTTCGCGATGTCGATCGCCTTCTCGATTGCACCGCCGACCTGGTCGTCACGGCCCTGCGCGTAGCCGACCAGTCCGTCGCGGTTGCCCACTGCGACCACACACCGGAACTTCACACGCCGCCCGGAGTCGGTCATCCGCTGGACCATGTTGATGTCGAGCACCTCGTCCTCGAGGTTGACCAGCTGGTCGACCACCTCGGCCTCCTTCAGCGGCAGCCCCGAGTTCAGGGCGTCGTCGATGTCGTCTATCTCCCCCTCTGCGACCTGCTTGCCGAGTCGGGTCTGGGGCTGCCAGCCCTCTCCGGCGCTCATAGCTCCACCTCCTCGTCGAGGAGTCGCTCGCGCAACTCGTCGAACTGTGTCGGGAGCTCCGTCGCGTCGAACGCGCCGCTGTAGAGTCCGTCCTCCTGTTCGGCGTACGCGGCGATGTGCTCGCCACGCGTGCGCGACCAGTCCGCGAGCACCGCGTCGTTGTGGGGAATCTCCAGTCCCGCGTCGATTGCACCTTCCTGTACTGCGAACACCTTGCTCCCCGGTGTCGGGGAGTGCAGACCGATGTCGAGCACCGCCTCCTCGCTGCCGGCCTCGACTGCGCGAAGCCCCGCGAGCAACCCGGTGAGATACGCCGCCGGCATGTTGCCGGTCGGTGCCTCCCAGCCGTACTCTGTGAGGTCGTTCGAGCGCGCGCTCGCGACGGTCGTGTCGCCCTCCGGGCCGGTCTCGACCAGCTGCGCCCTGACCTGGGTGTTGCTCGTGCGCGCCACGAGCCGTGGTTTCCCCGATTTCAGCAGGCGCAACCGCTGGTGGTAATCCGTTCTGGCCTCGCGGCGACGTCGCATCGGCACTGTGTACTGTGGTCCTGTTGCCATCATGCATCACCTCGTTCGTCGAGCTGTCGTTCGAGATCCGCGACGCTGTCGAACTCCCCGCCGCCGGCCCTGTCGTAGAGCGTGCGGTACTCG
>JAQCNG010000287.1 GCA_028275145.1 Halovenus sp.
ATGCCGCTCGGGTACAACAACCCGAAGATACTCGACCCGCTCGCCGAGTTCGACCTCGTGGACCCGCTGAAGATCGCCGGACAGGACTTCTATCTGCCCGCGGCGGCCCAGAGCGGGGATATCCCGGGGCCGGCGGACCTGATGGACCGCCTGACGGACATCACCGGCTACGATATGGACACCGTCTTTCTCTCGAACAGCGGGGCCGAGGCCGTCGAGAACGCGCTGAAGGTGAGCTACGACCACACCAGCGGCAAGTACGCCATCACCTGTCAGGGGGCCTTCCACGGGCGGACGCTCGGGACGCTCTCGCTGAACCGGTCGAAAGGTGTCTACCGGCGCGAGTTCCCCGAGATTGCGAGCGTTCAGGATATGCCCTTCTGTACCGACCGCTCGTGTACGGCCGAGACGTGTGACTGTGGCTTCTTCTTCGACGACAGTTCGGCGCTCCGGAAGATGCTCCACCCGGAAGCCGGGTACGTCGACGCCGACGAGGTGGCCGCGCTGGTGCTCGAACCGATTCAGGGCGAGGGCGGGTATCGGTTCCCGAGCGACGCCTTTGCCGGGGAGATTGCGGACTGCTGTCGGGAGTTCGACCTGACGCTCGTGGCCGACGAGGTACAGGCCGGGATGGGTCGAACCGGCGAGTGGTGGGGGTCTGACCACTACCCGTTCGAACCGGATGTCATCGCGAGCGCCAAGGGGCTTCGGGTCGGGGCGACAATCGGCCGGGACGAGGTGTTCCCCGACGAGCGGAGTCGACTCTCCTCGACGTGGGGGGCCGGCGACCTGCTGTCCTCCGCGATGGGTGTGGTCACAATCGACGCCATCGAGGAGTACGACCTGCTGGCGAACGCGACAGAGCGGGGCCGTGCGTTCAAGGAACACCTGCGCGACGCGGCCCTGCCGGGGCTGACCGACGTCCGGGGGAAGGGGCTGATGCTCGCCGTCGAGTTCGAGAGCGAGGACCACCGCGACGCCGTCCAGGAGGCCGCCTTTGCCCGTGGTCTGATGGTACTGGGCTGTGGAAAACGGACAATCCGGCTGCTGCCGCCGATGGATGTCACCGAACGCGAGGTGGAACTCGGCGTCGACCTGTTCGCCGAGGCTGCCGAGGCCGCCGCGACCGGTGAGGCCACCGTCTAATTACATCCACGCGAGCGTCTCCGGAACCACCGAGGCCGCCGGAGGGTTCCAGCGTGGCGACGAGCGTTCCCGGCCCCGACGGTCCCGGGGTCACTCTGCGGGCTGTCGGTGGCGAGTCGACACGGGTTTACTACTCGCTGACCCAGAGATTGATGATGAAGGTGACGTTCCTCGGGACCAGCGGCGCGGTGCCGACGACACAGCGTTCGACGAGCGCGCTCCTGCTCGAGCGCGAGGGCGACCGGTTGCTGTTCGACTGCGGCGAGGGGACCCAGCGCCAGATGATGCGCTACGGGACCGGGTTCGACGTCGAGCACATCTTTCTCACGCACATGCACGGCGACCACACGCTGGGGTTGCCGGGACTGACACAGACGCTGGCGTTCAACGACCGTGAGCAACCGCTCGCGGTGCACGCACCCGCCGGCACGCGCAGCCAGGTCGAGCAGTTACTGGCCGCGACGGGCACCCGCCCCTCGTACCCGGTTCGGGTCGGCCAGGTCGAACCGGGTGACGTGGCCCTCGACCGCGAGGAGTACCAGGTGCGTGCGTTCGCCGTCGACCACGACACCCGCGCGGTCGGCTACGCGCTCGTCGAGCGTGAGCGAAAGGGCCGGTTCGACCGCGAGCGAGCAGAGGAGGAGTTCGGCATCCCGCCCGGGCCAAAGTACTCGACGCTCCACGGGGGGGACCCGGTCGAACACGAGGGTCGCACTGTCCAACCGGAGGCGGTCGTCGGCCCACCCCGTCCCGGCCGGCGGTTCGTCTACACGGGCGACACCCGACCGACCGACGCAACCGTCGCGGCCGCCGAGGACGCTGACCTGCTCGTCCACGACGGTTCGTTCGGCGACGAGCACCGGGACCGCGCACGCAAGACCGGTCACTCGACGGCCCGCGAGGCGGCGTCGGTTGCCCGCGAGGCCGGCGCGAGCGCGCTCGCACTGATGCACATCTCCTCCCGGTACGCCGGCCGTGCCGACCAACTCGTCACGGAGGCCCAGGAGGCTTTCGAGGGGAGTCTGCTCGCCTGCGACGGTATGCAGGTCGAGGTTCCGTTTCCGGACAGCGACGAGTCGCTGACCGTCCGGCGACCACAAGGTTAAGTTCAGGACACACGAACACGGGACAATGATCGAGGAGGGAACACAGGC
>JAQCNG010000288.1 GCA_028275145.1 Halovenus sp.
GGCCGGTGCTCGCGGAGGACGCTATCGGCTTCATCGAGGAGGGCGACCGCGAGTACGCGCTCGACCACGCCGGGTGGCTGTTCGGTGACGTGGCGAGTCTCGAGGAGATCTCCCTCGAGTGACTCGCGGTGGTCGGACGGGCGTAGCCGGCGTGGGGCCACGAGATGGCGGGGGCCGTCACGAGAGTGTCTCGGCGGTTCGCTCGGCCCACTCGACGGCGTAGGCGGGGCCGTGGTCGCGGTACACCTCGGCGTCGAGGGCCGCAAAGAGCGGGGGCAGTTCGCCGGCGTGTTTGACCGCACTGCAGGCCAGTTCCGCCGCGTCACCGACGCCGGTCTGCCCGCGTGCGATTGCGCCGGTCAGGTTCTCGAGACGGCCGTCGAGGCGGTCACCGGCGTCGACCCAGGCGTCGAACAGCGGGCCGTCCCAGGTGGCGAACGTCTCGCGGGTCTGCAACCCGAGGTAGGCCTCGTAGCAGGCCGCCGCGACCTGGTAGATCTCGACCGGGTCGAGCACGTCCCCGAGCGCCGCCGCGAAGGCCGTGTACTCCGGGCCGAAAAACCCCAGAAACTGCTCGGGTTCGTCGAGCCCCACCTGTACGAGCGCCTCGGCGACCAGAAAGTCCGCGAACTCGTCGGGTGGTCCCGAGAGCCGTGGCTTGCAAAGCACCACCGGCGGGTCGGTCTGGTGGGTCCAGGCGACGCTGCCGTCACCGGGCAGACCGACGGTAAAGTCTGTGCTGGCGTAGCGAACCAGCACGTCGGGCGCGTCCGGGGGAAGCCAGCCGTCGGGGCAGGAGACGGGGTCCAGCGAGTCCACGAGTAGTCCGAGGTCCTCGGCCTGTGCAGAGGCCATGGTCTCGAAGTCGCGGTCACAGTTGAGCACGAGCGCGTCGGGGGCGTGTTGCTCGCGAACTGCGGCGACAGGGTCGGCGAGTGAGGTTTCGGTGAACATCAGCCCAGTGCGACGACCATGTTGCCGAACAGTCCGACACTGAGCAGCAGCGATACCGCGAGCGTTCCGACCACTATCTTCGATGCCGTACTCATACAACGACGTTGGGCTGGAGAACGCAAAAAGCCTCAGATTTCGGTCGGGGGTGAACCTGCCGTGTTCAGGGCGACTCCGAGTCGAGGTCGGTCCCGCCCGGCGTCGAGGAGCGCGAGCGGTCTGGGCCGGGATAGCTGTCGTCGTGGAGGCTCTCGTAGAGGCTCTCGGCGTCGAACAGGCGGGCAAACGCCGCCGGCGGACGGATGCTCAGGGCGGCGTACGGCTGGACCGAGAGGTTGGTGCTCGCGCTGGCGAGGTCGGGGTCGAAGGTCAGCAGGTGTGCGGCCTCGCCGCGGTACGCCGTCGCCAACCCCGGATGGTCGCCGTCGGGGTGTGAGACGGGGACCCGCTCGCGTGCCGCAAGTGCGCGCCAGTCTGTGGCCAGGTGCTCGTCGGCGAGACTCCCGATGACCGCGGTGGCGTCGTCGAGCAACTGGTCGCTGGCGAGGAGGTCCAGCCAGGAGTGCCGGCGGACGTGGTCGAGTGCCTCGCGGGCGGCCCCGCCGGCGAGCAGGTCCGCCGCGAGCACGTCCGCGTCGGCGACGACCCGGGCGGGGTTTGCGTTGTTGCTCATCTCTCGCGTCGCTCCGCGAGTGTCTCCTGTACCGCCTCGACAGTCACCTCGCTGTCACGGGTCCGCTCGAACAGTGTCTCCCAATCCATACCCGGATTACGTGTCGGGAACGCAAAAGCCCCCGGACAGAGACGACTGTCACGCGCGCGTCTGACAAGCGTTTAATTACCACCCGAAAGTTGTACCCAACGGGCGCGCACGACGGCCTCAGTTCACAGACTCCCATCCTCCCGCAAGCGCGCCCGACCCGCACTCCAACTCTCTATTCCGGCTTTTCGGGTGGCCACGCGTGAACAGCGGTGGCCGTGTGTTCGTCCCGAGGCGTGCATGGGAAGATACTTCCCCGACGACACCCCACTATGTAGATATGACCGACTACACAGTGACCGGTCGCTGGAAGACACCAGACGGGTGGCAGACCTTCGAGACTGAGCTCGATGCGGAAAACGAGGACGTGGCCGTCGAGCACGTCTACGCCGAGTTCGGCTCGCGTCACAATCTCAAACGAGCGCAGGTCGAGATAAACGAGGTGGCACGATGAGCCTCGGTGGTGGCGGCGGCGGCCAGATGCAGGAACTCGCCGCACAGCTGGAGGAGCTCGAGGAACAGCAGGGCGCAATCGAGGCCGAGATCGAGCGGCTGCAGGGCGAGAAACAGGAGATAAACGAGGCGGTCAGCGCAATCGAGGAACTCGAGAGCGGCGCAGAGGTGCAGGTGCCGCTGGGTGGCGGCGCGTACGTCCAGGCGGAGATACAGGACATCGACGAGATTACTGTCACGCTCGGCGCCGACTACGCGGCCGAGCGCGAGCGAGAGGGCGCGGTCGACACCCTCGAATCCAAGCAGGACACCCTCGACGACCGCATCGACGACCTGCGCTCCAGTCTCGGCGAACTCGAAACCGAGTCCGAGGAGCTCGAACAGCGCATCGAACAGGCACAGGCACAGCAGATGCAGCAACTCCAGCAACAACAGCAAAACGAGTAGTCCGATGTTCGACGGACTGAAGGACAAACTCAGCAGTTTCACCGAGGACGCCGAGGAGGATGTCGAGCCTGCCGGCGACGAGGAAGCCGTCGAGGACCACGACGACCCAGAGACTGCTGGCGGGGACGGTTCGGTTGCCGGTGACGACGACACAGAGAGCCGTCCCGGGTCGGACACGCCGGGGTCGCCCGGCGACGCCGCGACCGGGTCGCCGGAAACCGGGGCTGTCCAGACCGGCGAGAGTGGTGCAGTCGACGGGGAGTCGGCGGCCGGCGGCGCAGTCCAGGCCGAGGCCGCCGGAGCCGAGCCTGCCGAGTCCGAGGTCACAGACGAGAGCCCAGTCGAGGACGAACCGGCCGAAACGGTCGAGCACGGCGAACCGGTCGCGGACGAACCGGCCGAGGACGGCGACGGGCGGAGCCTGACAGAGCGGGCAAAGCTGTTCGCGACCGGCAGGACCGTCATCGACGAGAGCGACCTGGAGACACATCTCGAGGAGCTCGAGTTCGCGCTACTCGGCAGCGACGTCGAGTACGGGGTGACAGAGGAGATACTCGAGGGTGTCGAGGAGAACCTGCTGGGCGAGACACGCGCTCGGCTGGATAGCACCGGCAACATCGTCAGAGACGCGCTCCGCGAGTCGCTGTACGACGTCATCAGCGTGGGTCAGTTCGATTTCGACGAACGGGTCACAGCGGCCGAGAAGCCGGTGGTCATCATCTTCACCGGGGTCAACGGCGTCGGCAAGACGACCACAATCGCAAAACTCGGGCACTACCTCGAACAGCGGGGCCTCTCGACGGTGCTGGCCAACGGCGACACCTACCGTGCGGGGGCGAACGAACAGCTCGAATCCCACGCGCGGAGCCTCGACAAGAAGATAATCTCCCACGAGCAGGGGTCCGACCCGGCGGCGGTCATCTACGACGCCGTCGAGTACGCCGAGGCGAACAACGTGGACGTGGTGCTGGGGGACACGGCAGGTCGCCTGCACACGAGCGACGGACTGATGGACCAACTCGAGAAGATAGA
>JAQCNG010000295.1 GCA_028275145.1 Halovenus sp.
GATGGCCCGAAGACACGCCTGTGGAGACTGTGACCGCTGTGGATGCTGATGAGTTTCGAGAGGTGTCTGCAAGTCACGTCGTGGAAACAGGAAGCCTGCCCTCGTGAGAGCAGGATTCCCCGCGCCACCGTGCGCGGGGTAACATTCAAACGCGCCGCTCGCCCAGACACACGGGATGGCAACGGAGACAGAGAGCACTCTCCAGCGCTCCCCGTGGCTGTTCCTCGTCGGGGCGCTCGGCTTTCTCGGGTCGGCCGGACTGTTCGTGTTCGACCTGGCGAACAACACAGACCCGGTCCGGGGTATCGCCGCCAACGCCGTTGCCACCGCACTGGTGGTTGTACTGCTCGGACTGGACATCCTCTCGAACCCGGAGTCACACATCGAGTCCCGCGGCGAGGCGCTCCGCGCGGTGCTGTTTTTCTACGGGCTGTATCTGGTGGCTGCCGGTGTCGTCGTGTTCGCTGCTGGGCTGTTCGGCCAGCCAGACCCCCGCCTCGGCGGGACAGGTGTCGCCGCCGGTGGCGTCGTGATAGTCCTCACGTTCCTGACAGGCGGCGCGGAGTCGGGGCTGCTCTCCCGACTGACCACACTCGCCGGTCTGCTCGGACTCGTGCTCGTGGCCGCCTCTGTTGCTGTTTTTGCCTACGATATCCTGACCGGTGGGGACGTGCTGCGGGGTATCGTGGTCAACGGTGTGGGGGCCGCGCTGTTTATTCTCTGGACGGCCTACGACATGCCCGCCGACCCCGACTCGGGGGTCGAGAGTGCCGCGGACGCGTTCGGCGTCTGTCTGCTGTTCTACGGCGGGTACCTGCTGGCTGCGGGAACCGTCGTCACGGCGACGGGACTCGTCGGCCACGACCGGGTCACGGTCGGGTTCCTGTATCTCGTGCTCGCGGTGCTGCCGCTCCTGCTCGGGTTCTTTCTGGCCCCACCGGAGGCGCTCAGACAGAACACAGAACTCGCCGCAACCGCCGAGGCCGAGGAGAGCACCGAGGAGGAGTCGAGCGGGTGAACGGCCGGCAAGGGCGTCCAGACTCTCCGTCGACGGGGGTCGCTCGCAGGCGAGTCACCCCTCGACACTCACCGACAGGAGCGACCCCTGCCAGACCTGCTCGCCGTTGTTGACCAGTGAGAACACGTAGTCACCGACACCGGGTCTATTGCCGTACATGTCGATACTGGCTCCGTCAACCTCGTAAGCAACGAGACCGCTGGGCGTGTCGTCGGCGGGTTCCATCTCGACCGTGAGTTCGCCGTCCGGGCCGAGAGCTATCTCCTCGTCGTCGCTGTTCGTGACGACGACCCGGTAACGGACCTGTTGCTCCAGGGGAACCGACAGCGGCATCCGGTGCCAGTGGCTGAAATCCGGGTGGTAGTGGACGCTCGCCACCACCTCCTCCGTGTCGGGGTCGGCGAGTCGGACCGGAAAGGCCGTGTTGAGGACGACACCATCACCGAGCCTCAACTCCTCGTCAACGGCCTCCGGAGCATCGTCGTCGCCGGAACGCTCGTCGTCACCCCCACCACCGTCGCCCAGACAACCCGCGAGCGCGACGACGACACCGCCCGTCGCTGTGAGCACCCGCCGGCGGGTCGGTCGGCGTCGGTTGTCGGTCACTGGTCCACCTCCACCGTCATCGGCGGCATATCCAGAAAGGCCGTCTCGTAACCACGGTGGCGGGCGACCTGTGGCGGCCCGTCGACCACGAGGTCGAACTGTGTGCCCGCCGAGAGGGCAACAGTGCCGCCGTAGTGCATCCCGAGTTCGTCGTCGAGTGTCTGGCCGAGTTGGACCACCCCATCGGGCAGCGAGAGCGACAGTGACATCTCCGGCAGCGGGAGTCGGTTGTACGGCGTCCGCGGCGAGACGAACAGGTAGCCACCGTCGCCGGTCGCCAGCCGTGAATCCTCCAGATACCGCACCACGAACGCCACGTCGCCGCTCTCGTGAACGCCCAGGTCTGTGCCCGGGTACGCCGCCGCCGGGCGGAGCGACGGCGAGGGCATATCACTCATGTCCATCCCCCCGCCGTTGGTGTCGCCGTTGCCTGTGGCCATCTCGCCGTGGTGCATCGGTTCGAGTGCGCCGGGTTTGCCCCGCTGGTCCTCCTCGAGGTACTCGATGTCCTCGACCAGCGTCCGGCGGCGGTCGTCGGTCCACTCGAACTCGAACGTGGCGGTCCGGGTCTCCTCGAAGCGGCCCGCGAACCCACCGGTCTTTCGGACCGCCTCGATGGGGTTCACCGTTACATCGACCGTGTAGGTTCCGTCATCCGGCAGCGGGATGTTGTCGCCGAAGTGAAACCCCATCGTCTGTGAGAGCATCGGCCACGGGGCGACCGTCTCCACGGGGTCGCCATCACGGGACACCGAGAGGGTCGCGCCGGCGTCGACAGGGAGCAACTCGCCGGTCTGTCGGTCCCAGAACGCCACCATCAGGTGCAGGCTGTCGTCGAGGGTGGGCAGCACCTCCTCTGTCTCCCCGCCGTCGACCAGCCAGAACCTGTGGGGGTAGCTGAAATGGGGCAACAGGGCGTAGTCGCCGGCGGTCACGGGCGACTGCATCAGGAACGGGTCCCGGTGACTCGGCACGTACACCGCCTCCGGCGGGTCCTCCACGTACGGAACCCCGTCCGGGAGGCCCCCATCTCGGCTCTCGTCACCCCCGTCCCCGCCGCTGTCGCCGCCGCTGTCGCCGAGGCAACCGGCGACTGCTGCGAGACCTGCTGCGCCCGTCGCGACGAACGCGCGCCGCGAGCAGGCGGTGCCGGTGCGCCCCCGTCTCGGTGTGTCGTGTTCGCTCATGGGTGGTGTGCTGTCTCGGTCGCCGGTTGGATTGTCGCCGACGCGGTCGTGTGTGTCAGGCGTCAGTCCCCGGCAGCGCGCGCAGGTCACGCGGCGGGGTGACGAAGTTGCCGCGGCGCCGGACGAAGATGTACTGGAGCAGGCCGTTGTTGAGTCGCTGTCCAACTCCGTCCAGGTCCTCGCCAGCCATCGCCTGCCGCGCACGGACGTAGTCGGCAATCTCGCGCTGGTGGGCCAGGAAGTGGACCCCCGGCCGGTCGCCGTCGAGTGTGTTGATGTCGCGACGCAACAGTAGCGGTGTGCCGTCCTCCCGGGCGCGAGCGGTCTTCTGGGCGTGGCCGACGATGCCCCGCGTGCTCGCATCCGCCGCCGTCCGGTCGGCGATGTCCGGAAAGACGCCCGTGCTCGTGCCGAGTTCCTCGCCGGTCTCGCCCACGTCGTCCTCGGCGTGGTGTGGGCTGAGAATCTCGGCGATACGGAGTTGCTGGTCGTTTTGCTCGAACCACTGGCGGAGGTTGAGCGAGAGCGACTCGACGTGGGTGGTCGTCCCGCCGGCGTAGGGCCCCTGCTGTATCGTCACCCGCTCCTCGGGGGCCTGACTCTCCCGGAGCCCGGAGCGAAAGCCCATCAGGAACGGGGCCTCATCGGGCAGTTCGTCGGGCAGGTCGACACCGCGTTCCTCGGCCTGCTCGACTGGCAGTCCGGAGCCGACGAACCCCGTTCGTCGCGGGTCGGCACGCTCGAAGACAGCCGCCAGGTCCGCCGCCATCTGGACACCGTTTGGCTCGCTCGCCCCGCCGAGCAACGCCTGCTCGGCCTCGAGCACCACCGCCGGGTCGTCGCTCGCTAGGTGGACCAGCGCGTGGAACCCATCGAGTGCGATCTCGCCTTCGACGCTCGTCAGCGGTTCCGGGTCGGGCACCGGCGACTCGGCACCGACAGTCTCGAAGTACGCCGGCGTGTAGCTGACGGTGAACAGCAGGCCAGCCACGTCGTGGGCGTAGGCCCGCTCCAGCGAGCGGAAGGCACTCTCGACACGCTCGCTCGCCGCCCGGTCGGGCTCTGTCGTCAGGTCGAGTGCGAGCAACGCGTGGTGGTTCGGCCGGCGGACGTTGCCGTCCTCGTCGGTCGGAAGCGCGTCGTTCCAGGCGTGCTGGCGCGCCGGTCGACTGCCGGGGTCGCCCTGGGGAACGTCGGTCCCGCTGCCGGGGACCTCCAGACAGGCGGCGAGCGCCGCAGCGCCACCTGTCGCAACCAGTCCACGGAGGTACTGTCGCCGCGGCATCTCGGAGTCCGGAAGACCCATCGACTGTCTGTAGCCGTTCTGTGTTCTTTGGCATTGTGGTGCGTGTCTCGAACGGAACGTACTATCCCGAACGCCGACCGTCTGCTGGGCAGTCCCATGGTGTCCCGGCCGTCTGCGTGACCGGGACGGGTGCGTGTGGGTCATACCCTCGGCTGTAAGTCTATTGCACATTTCGGCACTCCGGGGTGCCGGATCGTTCCGCGAAGTTACGGCCGACAGTATCAGTCCGGCGGGCGACTCGGCCGGCCGCTTCGAGGGCCATACCAGTACCCTCAATTCGCTCCAGCGTGAACCACCGGGTGTGACGGGAACCCGGCCGTACCGGAGTCGCCTGCTCGGTCGCGTCCTGGTCGCGGCTGTGCTCGTCGGACTGGTGGTTCTCGCGGGCGCGTTTCTGGTCGACGCCGGCGAGAGACAGCCAGACCCGGTGTCGTTCGACCGGGCAATCGGCTTCGACCTCCCCGAGGAGGACGACCGCGCGCTCGAGGAGCGTGGGCTCACGGTGCCGAGGGTGCAGGTGTTCTACTCGCAGTACCCCTACGTCGTCGGCTACGAGGGGGTCGAGCGCGCGGTCGACGTGATGGGCGAACCCACACACACCCAGCAGTACGGCTACCCGCTGACGATGTACGTCTCCGACTACACCGGCACGGGTGTCGAGATAACCGAGGACGGCTATCTCGACGCCGAGGGTGAGCCCGGGTGGGTGAGCGCCGACGACGCGCAGTTCGTGCTCGACAGCGGGGCCCGGACGACGGTCAGCGAGACAATCGTGCCCTTTGCCGATGAGAGCGCCGCCCGGTCGTTCGCACAGCGCCATGGCGGGACAGTTGCCGACTGGTCGACCGTCGAGTCCCGCGACGTCCAGCTGTCCGACGCCGCGGCCGTCCGTGCGACCGTGCCCGAGCAGCGCGCGAGCGCGGACGAGCGTGTCGCGAACGTCACGCCCGTGCTCGACCGGCCAGTCTCGACGGTCGTCGGCGAGGACGCGCCGACGGTCCAGGCGGCCGTTGCGGCCGCAGACCCCGAGACGACGGTGCTCGTGCCGCCGGGCACCTACGAGGAGCAGGTCACGGTCGACCGGCCGGTGACCCTGCGCGGTGCGGGGGCCACACTCCGCGGTGACGGGAACGGAACCGTCGTCAGGGTGACACACGACCGGGCGGCGCTGTCGGGGCTCTCGATAGCCGGTATCGGCGAGTCCATCCGCGACGAGGGCGCGAACACGACCGACGGCTGGGACGAGCAGGTCGAGGTGGCCTACGGCCACAGCGACGCCGGCGTCCACGTGGTCGACGCCGCCGGCGTCTACATCCACCAGGTGAGCATCGAGACGCCGACAAGCGGTGTCGTGTTCAGGGACTCCCCCGATAGCGTCGTCGACGGACTCGACCTGGTTGGAACCGAGGCCCCGCGCGAGGGGTTCATGGGCGTGCTCTCCATCCGGTCGGCGCTGGTCGTCCAGAACTCACAGTTCGAGGGCGGTCGTGACGGTGTGTACCTCCACCGCGGCGAGGGCAGTGTCGTCCGGAACAACACCTTCCTCGACAACCGCTTCGGCGTCCATCTCATGTACACCTCCGGGGCGCTCGTCGACGGGAACGTCGCCCGGGGCCAGAGCAGTGCGGGTATCGTCATCATGACGAGCCCCGCGCGGAACGCGGTCGTCGAAAACGACGTGCGGTACGCGACGGAGGGCATCATCCCGACGGGGTCGCGCTCGTACGTCGCGGACAACGTCCTCGCGCACAACGAGTTCGGCCTCATGACGGGGACGACCCAGTCGGTGTTCGAGC
>JAQCNG010000297.1 GCA_028275145.1 Halovenus sp.
CACCGGCGGTGAGCGCGGTTGGACCGGAGACGTCCCGCGGATGCGGCTCGACATCCGGCGCGCGCTCGACACCGGCTGGGAGCCCGCCCGCGAGAGCGATGCCGCCGTCCGGCGGGCAACGGAGGAACTCGCCGGGGAACTGCGCTGAGTGGACGACCCCAGGCGTGGATTTATATCCGAGAGACAGACCAGAACGGCTGTGGGGCAGACGCTCGTGATAGCAGTGCTGGTCGGACTGCTCGCGGTCGCGCCGGGGCTGGTCGTGGCGGCGGAGAGCCCGGGAGCGGTCGGTTCACTGGACGGGGCAAACGGCGCGGTGGTCGGAGGAGGAACCAGCACGGTCGAACAGGCCACGACGGCCCGACCCCGGATTGTGGGGCTGTACCCGAACCCGCCGACAGAGGATGACAGGGGGGAGTTCGTCACCGTCGCGCTCCCGCCGGACGCCAACCTGTCGGCGTACAGCCTCGCCGACGAACAGACGCGTGTCTCACTCTCGCCGCGCCTAACCGACGCCAACACGACCCCCACCACGCTCGACAGCCCGGAGCCGTCGTCGGACACTGTGACCTTCTCCACAGACCCGGGGCTGACGGCGTGGCTGACCAACCGGACGGTCGCACCGCTGTCCTCGGCCCTGCGACTGGCAAACAGCGGGGAGACTGTCCGGCTCGTACACCGGGGTCGTGTGGTCGACGAGGTCAGCTACGAGTCGGCACCCGAGAGCGAGCGCTACGAGGCGAGAGCCGACAGCTGGGAGCCGCTCGGGGCGACAGACAGAGCCGTCGTGACCGCGGAAGACGGAACGGTCGGGGCGTTCGTGCTACCCGACGAGCCAGACCGGGCGGTCGCAACGCTCGCCGACGCCGAGAGACGGGTGTTACTGGCCGGCTACACGTTCACCTCCAGTCGGGTCGTCGACACACTCGCCGCGGCTATCGACCGGGGTGTCCGTGTCGAGGTGCTCGTGGACGGCTCGCCGGTCGGTGGGATGAGCAGTGACGGGGCCGCCGCGCTCTCCCGGCTCGACCGCGCCGGGGCGACAGTGCGTGTCTTCGACGGAGACCGCGCCCGGTACCGCTACCATCACCCGAAGTACGCCGTCGTCGACGACACCGCGCTCGTGACGACGGAGAACTGGAAACCCTCGGGGGTCGGAGGTGCCTCGAACCGCGGGTGGGCGGTCACCACCGGGCAGGAGGCGGTCGTCGAAGGGCTGGTCGAGACCTACCGCGCAGACGCCGGCTGGGTGGACACCGTCCGCTGGGGCGAGTACGACCCGACGGTCGTGGAGTCAGACCCCGCAACCGGGAGCTACCCGGAGCGGTTCGAGGCGACCCGACTGCCGGTCGACCGGACCCACCTGCTCGTCGCCCCGGACAACGCGGCTCGGGTCGTCCGGGAGCGGGTGCGGCGCGCCGAGGAGTCGCTGGCGATAAAACAGGTCAGGATCGGTGACCGGAGGTTCGGGCTCCTGCAGGACGTACTCGACGCCGCGGCACGCGGTGTCGAGGTGCGTATCCTCCTCTCGGGGGCGTGGTACGTCGCAGAGGAAAACGAGCAGTTCGCGGCGTGGCTCCGCGACCAGGCCGCGGCCGCCGACCTGCCGCTGTCGGTCCGAGTCGCCGACCCCGGCGGAGCGTTCGAGCGGATTCACGCAAAAGGGCTCCTGATAGACGGCGAGCAGGCGCTCGTCGGGAGTCTCAACTGGAACGACAACGCCTTCCGGAACAACCGCGAGGTGGCGCTCCTACTCGAGGGCGAGGCCGTCGCGGGCTACTTCGGCTCCGTGTTCGACGCCGACTGGGAGGGCGAGAGTGGGTCGACCGGCGAACGCGACCTGCCACTCGGCATCGCGCTCGCGGTGCTCGCCGGGGTCGTCGTGTCGATCCTCGCGGCAAAACACATTGCCTTCGAAGAGCGGTCGAGATAAACGGTAGAGTCCGACAGCCCCGCACCGGAAACCGCCAGAGGTATATCGGGGCGAGCAGCCGGCTGTCGGTTTGTGTATGTATTTATATGATTAGATATATAGATTGCGGAGATTTAATATACTTTGCCCGCGTATCGGCGCGCATGGAGACGCGAAAGGTCCAGGTCACGGGCGGGTCTACGTACACAGTATCACTGCCGAAGGACTGGGCGACGGCCAACAACGTCAGCAGCGGGACGACGGTGGAGTTCCACGCCGAGGACGACCTGCTGTTGTTACAGCCC
>JAQCNG010000312.1 GCA_028275145.1 Halovenus sp.
GGGGGCACTCTTGGCTGGTCCACGCTTCCGACCGGAGTTCCACCGCAATCCCGTATTCCTCGGCGGTACACGCCAGTCGCTCGGTGAATTGCTTGAACGCCCAGAAGTTGTGTGTCTTGGCGTTGGTCTCGACCGACCAGTGGGTTTCCAGCACGTCGGTCAACCCACCGATATACACTGTGTCTACGCCCTCGGCGTACAGTCGTTCCAGCAGGTCACGACACAACGCTTCTTGTGCGTGGTCGCGGCGTCGGGTTCGCTTTCGGTACAGCCGCCGGATACGCTTGCTACTGTATCGGCCTTCCCGTAGTTTGGACTGTAACCGGGCGATTTCTCGCGTCGTCTCACGGAATCGCTGGAACAACTCCCGGCCTTCGTACAGATATTGCTCGCCAGTTGTGGTAGTACAGGCGACGAGATTGTTCGCACCAATATCCAGAGCGGCCGTCTCGTCGGCCAGTGGTGTGTCCCGTGCATCTGTAACAGTCACGGGTTGCGAAGCTCGGAAGATGCTGTCTGTCTCGTCGTACCACAGGTCCAACCGGCCTTGGTCTTTGTAGTCGGGCCAGTTCGGGTCGCCAACGATTTCCAGCCGGAGACGACTTTTTGGGCTGTTGTGCCTGTCACGGAGTTCCTTTCCGACGACCATCTCAAGGCGGGAGCGGTCGCCCCATTCGACGGTGTAAGCGTCCTTTCGGACGACGCCTTTGAGAACACGTCCGTCGTCTTCGTTGCCACGGAAGCCCGGCGGGTCCGGGTGTTCCGTGACCGACGTGTTTGACTCGTCGTAATAGGCTTTCTTGTTCCCGAAGAACCCGCGCCACGCTTCGGTGTTTGCTCGGCGGACAGTTTGAGCGGTGGACGCACCGAGAACGTCTTTGTATTGACCTTCGAGCTTGCCGGTATCGGCGTCCCACACGTCGCCCTCGAAGCCGTCTTCGTCGTTGTACCGCATAAGCCGCTGGTAGTTGAGCTCGTTCCAGAGAGCGGCGGAAGCGTCCAACAGATCTCGTAGCACCCGCTCATCGTCGTCGGTGAGCGGTCGCACGGCGAACGTGTTGGTACGCTTCACGACAACAGATTATTATACTTTTAGTCTTAAAGTCTTTTCGTATGCGCCCAAACATCGACATTTCACACACACTCGGTGGCCGAGTCAAAGACTACGCAGAAGCGAACGACTTGGACCTCTCGGAAGCCTATGCAGAGGTGTTAGAAGCTGGTCTGGAAGCGTTGGAGACTCAAGAACAGCAGTGACGTGGCGGTTTTTTACCGGAGCTTACGCGATTCACTCCCGCCCTGTTCGCTCCTCGGTTCCGACTAAGCGTCGGAACGCTCGTCACTCACGGGAAGGGCGGGATTCTCTCGCTGAATCAAGATAGGCCGTGACTCTCTGTGGCCCATCGGGTAGATATCCAGGTCGGTCACCCCGACACCTCCTCGCTGTCAGTGCGGTTGCCCTCGACGGCGTCGATAGCGCGCTCTCCCGCCTCGACGACGTCGGCCGGGAGTTCGTGGGCTCTCGCACGGAGCTGTTGTGGGGTGAGCCACTCCCAGGCATCGGCCGGTGCCTCCCCCGGTTCCGGGTCGATGTCACGGCTCTGGGCCCGCCCGTAGTAGACAAAATCCACGTGCTGATGACCCACGTCACCGTTGTAGACGTCGATATCCTCGAGCAGGAAGTGCTGTGGCTGTGGGAGACTCCGGGCTGTCTCCGAGTGCAATGCCCCGCGCGGGGTAACCAGGTCGACTGCCAACCCGAGTTCCTCGCCAACCTCCCGGAGCGCGGCCTCGTGTGGGAGTTCGTCACGGTCGAGATGACCGCCCGGCGGGAGCCACATCTCCAGTTTCTCGTGTTCGTGTAGCGCTGTTGCGCCCCCGTTGACGACGTACACCGTCGCCACGAAATGCCGTGTCGTCTCCATACGACGGCCAGTGCCGGCACCGGCTTGTGTGTTGTCCTTCTCGAAGGGCTTAAGCACCAGACTCACGATAGTTGAACCATGAGCACACAGGCCGCCGAGGAGCAACTCTCCGAGGACGAGCGCCGGGGGCTCGAACTCGTCCGGGAGACCGGTGGTATCCACCAGAGCGACTTCTGGAAGGAACTCGACGTGAGCTCCCGCACCGGGAGCCGAATCGTGGATACGCTCGTCGACCGGGACCTCATCGAGCGCGAGGAGGCCGTCTACCAGGGCCACAACACGTACCTGCTGACGCCACGGGCCCGCGACCTCGAGTTCTCGATGCTGATGGCCGGCGACATGCTCTCACCGTTCGTCGGCAGCGAGGAGGTCGACCCGCAGAACGACACGTTCTCCCAGTGGGTGATGCAACTGGCCTACGAGGACTGACGACTGTCGCGGATATCGACGGCCATCCCCGTCCCGAAGGCCAGCATCCCCCGACCGGCGAGTTCTGCCCGCCCAACCGCCAGTATCTCCTCGTCGTGGACGACCAGCACCTCGTCACGCGGCCGGATGGTGCTGTCGGCCGACTGGACGAACTTCGCGAACACGTTGCGCCCATCTGTCACGTACGGCACACTCTCCTCACCGACAACGACGCTGTACTCGCCCCCGGACCGCTCCTCGTGGAGGCGACGACCGCCCGCGAGGCCGAGACGGAGACGGCCGTCTGTGCCGTAGGTCGCGAGGCGACTGTCGGGGCCGTAGACCTGTCGGGGTCGGCCGGAACCGGTCCGGGTCAGAGAGAGCTCACTCCCCTCGGGAAACAGTATGTCTCCCGCGCCAGCGCCGAACTGGCAGTCGGCGACGGTTCGCAACCTGCCCATCTCAGTCATTGCTCTGGCCCAGGCCGTCGTCGCTGTTTCTCTCCGTGGCCACCCGTCCGAGCACGTACGGCGTGACGATTACATCGAGAACCGCGAAACCCAGAGCCAGATAGGTCGTCGTGGGGTCGTCGATGAACAGCACTGCGACGGTGGCGATCATGAGACCACCGGAGAGTCCAAGGAGCGCGCGCACCCGCCGGTCGGCGAATGGGTTCTCTGCGAGTTCGCTCATACCTCCCGTCGTGTCCAGAGCAACAAAAATACAACGCAGCACTGCCCCTGCGGAGACGGCAGAGCCGACCGGTCACGGGAGGATGCCGTCGTCCACCTCGTCGAGCGTGGCACCGACTGCCTCGAGCTGTTCGACCGGTTGCTCGAACCCGGTCAGCCCACAACCCCGTGGCTCTATCCCGCCCTCCTGGTCGACGAAGATTGTGGTCGTCATGTCGAACTCGCAGGCGATGGCCTGTCCACCCGGCGGGATGGTGAACCGCTCGCCGTTTATCTCGAAGGCCAGTTGCGTGGTGACCACCATCTCGCTGAACTCCGCACCCGGGTCACTCGCCGGCTGCTCCCGGTCGACGTGTGTCGGGAACCACACAGAGACGTTCTCGTTGTCCATCTCGGCGACGAAGGTCCGTTGTTCGGTCTCCCCCGCGGGGATGAGCGCCCGGTCACCGACGAGTTCGTCTCCGGCCCCGTCGAGTATGCGCACCTCGCTGGCCGCCCAGTCGGCGAGCGACTCGCCGTTCATCTCGACACCGCCGGCGAATGCCGGTGTCGGCACCGGCGTCACCTCGTTGTCGTTTGTAATCGTGACCGTCGTCACAATCTCTGTTGTCTCGTTCGTGACCTCGCCCCACTCCGTGGTGGCGTCCTCCACCGTGACGGAGGGCTCGATGTCGAACCCCGACCGGGTGGGCGAGTACTCGCCCTCGAACTCGTCGGTGCTCTCGTCGAGCGCGCCCTCGATATCTGTCTGTATCTCGTCCTCGATAGTCGTGCTGTGGCTGCCCGAGAACGGTCCGAGACTCGCGTCCGCTGTCGCGTCGGCCACCAGTCCGCTCACCTCTCCGTTGTTCAGGTGTCTCCCCCACCACACCGAGAGGTTCTCGGCGAACAGTGTGGTCGTGAAATTGAGACTGTTCTGCCCCGAGTCGACCTCGAGGTCGGTCCCCTCGCCCTCGGCCAGTCTGACCCCTTCGAGTTCGACGTCGTACACGATATCGGCCTCACCCCCGAAGCCAAACGGGTTGGGGTTCTCCAGTCCAACCTCGGTGACGACGTCGACATCCTGGCCGTCCACCTCGCCCCACCTGTTGTCGGTCAACTCTGTCTCCGGCAGGCCGAGCACGCCCAGCACGAACAGGGCCACCACCACCAGCACCAGACTGCTGACACCGAGAGCCAGCATCTTGGCCACGCGTCTGAATCTCCTGTCGCCGTCGCTGTCCGGTGCCACGGGGCCTCCGCCGTCCCCGGGGCCGTTGCCGCTCTCGGTCCTCTCGCTCATCGCCACCTACTGTGTCTCTCACGGGTATACACCTTGTGAACGACTGCTGTTCGACCGCAACCGGCTTACAGTTTCGTAACAGGAACGACGCTGTCGGTTCGCCCGTCTCGGCGACACCCCGAGCGGGAACCGTCCGGTTCGCTCACTCCCGTCGGGAGAGCCTGTCAGAGCAAGAACCGCTCGGTTCGCTCGCTCATATCGGTAAAGTCGTCTGCGCGCGCACGGAGTTGCTCGGCGGTAGACCCCTCGAAACAGACCGTCTCGACGCGCACCCCCTCGTGTTTGAGATGGCTACAGAGACGCGCAAAGTCGCCGTCGCCCGTACAGAGAACGATGGTGTCGACGTGATTCGCGAGCGTGACGGCGTCCAGGCTCATCCCAACGTCCCAGTCTGCCTTCTTGCTCCCGTCGGCGAAGGTCCGGATCTCCTTTATGCGGGTCTCGAACCCGATATCCTCGAGCGCCTCGAAAAACGACTCCTCCTCGGGCGCGTCCGCCCGGATGGCGTAGGCGATCGCCCGGGTCAGCTCGCGCCCCGCGACGGTTTCCTCGAGTAACGCGGCGTAATCGATATTCCGGGAGTACATACTCTGGGCGGAGTGATACAGGTTCTGCGAGTCGGCAAGCACAGCAACCCGCTGTTGCGGGTGGACGTAACTGTCGCTCATCGTCGTGAGTCTGTCCGCGAGCGGCATAGACCTTTCTCACCGCCCCGGGCCCGCGCTCAGTAGGCGCTCATCGAGCGCAGTCGACTGATGCGGTCCTCGGTCGGGGGGTGTGTCGAGAATATCTTCTGGAGGAAACTCTCCGAGGTGCCGAAGATGCACAGCGCGTTGACACTCTCCTCGCCGCGCATCTCCTTTCCCTGTGCGCCCGAGCTTATCTTCTCGAGTGCACGGGCCATCGCGTCGGGGTTGTTGGTGTAGTTGGCGGCGTCTCTGTCGGCGACATACTCGCGGTAGCGCGAGATTGCCATCACGAATATCATCACTATCATCTGGGCGATCTGCCCGAGAATCATCCCCA
>JAQCNG010000335.1 GCA_028275145.1 Halovenus sp.
GTGTTGTCGGGCCGGAGCGCCCGCGCGAGTCGCAGCGCCGTCTCGTGGTCGCCGTGGTCGGTCTCGATACGGACCTGTCGACTGCCGCTGGACCCGTCGCGGTCGTCGCCGGTCATACTGCCTCCCTCGCCTCGAGGACGAACGCACTCGGCTCGGTATCGAAGCGCGCACGCCCCCGTAGCCGCGTCCCTGCGCCCTCGCCGTCGACGGCACGCGCGGCCGTCTCGACTGCCGCGCCCACATCGGCCGACGCGTCGGGGACGGCGAGCATCGCCGCCTCACCGTCGGCCACGACGAGGACAACCGGTTCGGGTGAGCGGTAGTCCCGGACGAGACGGGCAACGGTCCCGACCGGGGCCTGGCCGTCACAGCGCGCCACGAACAGGCCGTCGTACCGTCCGGTCCGCGCCTCGCGGACAGCGGTGTGGGCCCGTCTGGCGTGGTCGCGCCAGATATCGAGCACCGACAGCTCCGCCCCGAGCGCCGCCGCGACGGCGTGTCCGGGTTGCTCGCGCGCCAGCGTGTCCAGCACGTCCGCGTATCCGCCGACCGTCTCGAACGGGCCACCGGCGTGTGGCCGGAGCAGTTGCTCGACCGCCTCGGCACCACGGGGGACCCCTGCCTCGTCACCGGCAACGGCCAGTGCGACCGCCGACGCGATGGCGCGGTCGTCCGGGAGCCCTGCGAGACGCTCGCGTGTGTCGGGGACCGACCCCGAGAAGGGGGCGTGGACCAGCGTCGAGTGTGCCAGTCCCGCGGCGGTATCGGCCACCGGCACGGCGACGCCCGGCCGGCGCTCTGTGTCGGCCGCCGCGAGCACCCGCTCGTCGGGTTCGCGGCCAACTCCAAGCGGGCCCGCGAGTGCGAGCACCGCCATCGTCTCGGGCAGCGCCGCCTCATCCGACGCGAGTTCCCGCGCGACCGCAAACGTCACGACACTCGCGGGGTGGCCGTCGGTGCCGAGTGTCAGGTCCGCATCCGTGGCTGGCCGGTCCAGCGCCACTGTCAGGTCCGCGCTCGTCGCCCGCCCGCCCGCGTCCGGCAGCGGCACCACCGACGTCTGGTAGGCAACGCGTTGCCGGTCCATCGCGTCCGCGAGCAGTCCCGCCGCGGCAACCCCGTCGCCGGTTCCCGCCGCGACCAGTCGCACGAACCCTGCCTCGCGCAGGCGGGCGGCGATATCACTGGCCGCGGGGGTGTCCGTCTGTGGGGTGCCGGCGGTAGACATCAGAGCAGGTTCTTTGCGTCTGCGACGCTGTAGGTGAACTCCTCGTCGACCTCGTCGCCGCGGTAGTAATCCAGCAGGCGCCGGATCTTCGCCTCCGTGTTCTGGAGGGCGCGCTTGTTCTGGTAGTCGGTGGGGTTCTCGCGGAGGTGCTCGTCGAGGCGGGCCGCACGCTCCATGAGATTCCGGAGGTCCTCGGGCAGTCCGGAGTTGGCGTCGTGTGCCTCGAGAATCTCCGTGACCTTCTTGCCGGTTGCCAGTTTCACGTCCGGAACCGGTGTGCCCGTCACGCCCTCGTCGCGCAACAGGACGCCGATTTCGCTGGGGCTGTGTCCCTGTTCGGCCAGTTCGACGACCCGCTGTTCGACGGCATCGGGGTCGACGTCACTCCACTCGGGTGGTTCGTCTGCCGCCGGCTTGTCCGAGTCGGACGAGCCACGGCGGCGTGTGTGCATTCGTGCCATTGTTGTGATTGGAACTGCACGAACCGCTCTGTCGCGGCTGTGGTGCGCTGCGTGTGTGCCAGCGGGTGCTGGCGTCGACACCGCCGCAATCCCAAGCCGTCCAAGCGGACGGCGAGTCGGAGTTACGACCGTGCGTTCCCATCAGAAGGAAGTCTGTCTGTGCTGTTAACCGTTTCCCTTCGGCCACCGTCCGAACTCTGGCCCTGTCGTACTTGTCAGCTGCTCCAGTTTCTCGTTTTCTCGCCCCGCTTGTCGCCGTCCCGGTCGTACAGCGTGACCGTGACCTCGCCGTTGAAATTTTTCAATTTGACGTTTTTCAGCACGGTGTAGACCTCCGATGCCGCGTCCACTGTCGTGGTCTCGATCGAGTCTCCGTTCTCGTCGAACACCTCGATTTCGGCCGTTGCGCTGTTGCTCAGGTCGAGAAACAGTTCCACGTCGAGGTCCTCTCCGGACTCGTACAGCGCCAGGTCCTGGAGTTCGTAGACGTTCTCCAGCACCTCGACACCCTCTGTCCTCGACTGGTTGACCGTGTCGACCGTGACGTTTCCGGTCCCGACGTCGTCGCTGCTCGTGTTCCACGCCAGGGTAACGTTCTCCGTGTTGTCACTCTGGATGGTTACGTCGGTGGTGTTGACCGTCTGCCCGTCGAAACCGAGTAGTTCGACCGTCGTGGTTCCCTGTGACCCGCCGTTGTTCCGTATCTCCGTCGCCACACTCAGGCTCTTGCCGGCCAGCACGTCGTCGGCGCTGTCGACTGTCTCCACCTCCCAGGCCGCGGAACTCGACCCGGCGACGTACACGGTCCTGCTCTCGGACTCGACATCGCTCGCGATGGTCAGGTTGTAGGCTCCCCTGTTCTCGGTGCTGGTGTTCCACTGGAACTGGACGTCGCTGTCGGTCGCGTTGCGAGAGAGGCTGATGCTCTCGCTCGACTCCTGGCTCCCGTTGAGCAACAGCGGCAGGTCCGCTGTCCCGTCGAAACCGACGTTCCTGACCGTCAGGTTGACACTCAGGTTGTCGCCCTTCGAGACTGCCGTGTCCATACCCGTGATGGTGAACTCGAACTGGGGGGCTTCCATCTCGCTGCAGTTCTTTCCGTCGAACGTCGAGTTGCTACACTGGAAATCGCTGTCCGGGTGGGGGTAGAACAGGCCCTCGATGGTGCTGTCGTACGTCTCGAGTTTCGCAGGCCCGTCGGCCGTTATCCGACCACCGACCGTCGAACTGTCCACCGTCGTGCAGTCGTTCCCGGCACTGGCGTGGGTGCCCATCGTGAGACCGCCCGCGACCGACGACCCACCCTCCACGTTCACGCATCGCTCCGCGTCGACTGGACCGCCGACCGTCGACCCCGACAGGAGTTTCAGCGTGGCGTTGCCCACCGCGGTGAGACTCCCCTCGACAGTCGAGGACCCGTGAATCTTGACCTCGTTTTCGCTGACCACGGCGAGCGCACCCTCGGCGGTCGACTGGTCGAGATAGATGTTGCCCGCGGTACTGTTGAGTGGGCCACCGACGCTCGACGTTGTCAGGTCGATATCACTGTCCCCCTCGACCCGGATGCCGCCGCCGACCCCCGACTCCACGAGTGTGACCTTCCCACCGCTGCCGTCGGTCCCGGAGACGATGCTGCCCGCCGCGCTGGAGTCGCCCTTTATCATCACGTGTCCCGGCGTCTCGATGGTGCCGTCGACGTCTGACCTGTCGAGAACGTCGACGCCGTTGGTCCCCTCGACCGTGATGTTGCCGTCGACCTCCGAACTCGTCAGTTTGACCTTTCCGTCACTCCCGTCGGTTCCGGACGTGATCGGGCCATCCACCACAGAACCGACCTGCACGTCGACGGTCCCCATCGCGTCGATGGGCCCGCCGACCGTCGAGTTCTGGTCGATGTCGACGTTGCCGGACCCGTTCCCGTTCGTCGTGATGCCGCCGCCGACGCGCGATTCGGTGACGTCCACGTCACCGTTGCCGTCGGTTCCGGCGACGATGTCACCGGACACCGACGAACTCGACTGCAGAGAGACCCCCTCCACCGCATCGACCGACCCAACCACCCTCGACCCGCCGTCGATGTCCACGTATCCGCTTCCCTCTGCAACAACGTCGCTGTACACCGACGACCCGTTCGTTATATCGATGTCGCCGTTGTTGCCGCCGGTCCCCGACTCCACGGTACCCTGGAACGTGCCCCCATTCTGGATGTTGATATCCCCGGTGCCGTTGATCTCGCCGATAACCGCGCCGAAATCGCCGTTCTCGGATCTGATAGTGATGTCGCCTATCTCCGGGTAGTACTGGGGGAAATCACACTCGACGACGACGCCGATGACCGTTATGTG
>JAQCNG010000005.1 GCA_028275145.1 Halovenus sp.
CGCGACAGACCGACGTGCTCGGGGTTTCGCTGGCCGGCGGTGAGCCGACCGTGGCGGTGCTGTGTGCCGAGGGTGGACAGTTGGTCGACCGCGAGCGCCACGGCCTGTCGGCCCCCGAGGGAACCGACGCCGCGACGGCGCTCGGTGCCTTTCTCCCGCAGTACTACGCCGACCGCGAGTTGCCCGACCGGATTCTCTGCTCGGAGCACCCGGAGGGCGAGACTCTGGACGCCTGGCTCGCGGGTGCGGGTGTCTCGCTTGCGGTGCCCGGCGCGGGTCGGGAGGCGACGCTGGTGGAGTTGGCGGTGAAAAACGCCAGCCGCGGGCAGGGTCGCCCGGACGGGACGACACGGCTCGCGCCCGCGCTGGGACTGGACGGTGCCCGGCGGGTCGAGGGGTTCGATGTGAGCCACGCCGGCGGCACGGCCGTCGTCGGGAGCAACGTGGTCTTTGTCGAGGGTGCGCCGCGAAAGGCCGATTACCGCCGCAAGAAGCTCACCGAGACGAACAACGACTACGCCAACATGCAGGCGCTGGTGGGTTGGCGGGCCGAGCGGGCCGTCGAGGGCCGGGACGACCGCCCCCGGCCGGATCTGCTGCTCGTCGATGGGGGCGAGGGACAGCTAACGGCGGCCCGCGAGGCACTCGACGCCGCCGGGTGGGAGGTGCCCGCGGTTGCGCTGGCCAAAGCCGAGGAGCGGGTGGTCACCCCCGACGGCACACACGACTGGCCGTCGGACGCGCCACACCTGCAACTGCTCCAGCGTGTGCGCGACGAGGCCCACCGCTTTGCCCGACAGTACCACACCACCGTCCGGGACGAGGTGTCGACACCGCTGGATGGGGTGCCCGGCGTCGGACCGCAACTGCGGGCGCGCCTGCTCGACCGGTTCGGGAGTGTAGACGCGGTGCGGGCGGCCACCCGCGAGGAACTCCGGACTGTCGAGGGGGTCGGCGCGGCGACGGCAACCCGCATCGACGAGCACCTCTCTTGACTCCACACCGCTTTGCTCGAGGTTACTGAACCGGGCTGTCGGACGGGACACCCCGTCTGGATGACCCCGTGTCGAACTGAGGAGCCCACTGTAACGTGTAGGGGGCGTTCCAGTCTGCGTCTGTAGTGGCCGTCTGCACCCCCGGCGACGGGTCCAACCGTCCGGAGGTGTCCGACATTCTCTTTACCCGGGGTCGAGTAGTAGTCGAGTATGCAAGAGGCCACGAGTGCGGGAGCAATCCTCTTTCGCGACACGCGTGGCCGCCGGGAGTATCTCCTCCTGAAGAGCCGCCCAGGCGACTGGGAGTTTCCGAAGGGTGGTGTCGAGGGTGGAGAGGAGCTCCAGCAGACGGCTATCCGCGAGGTGAAAGAGGAGGCCGGAATCGCGGACCTCCGGCTCGTCGACGGCTTCCGCGAGGACTACGACTACGTGTTCGAGGCTGGTGGCAACACCATCCACAAGACTGTCCACCTGTTCATCGCCCACTCCTTCGAGGCGTCGGCCGAACTCTCGACGGAACACCGCGACATGCAGTGGCGCGACTACGAACAGGCGCGAAACACCATCACACAGGATGGCCCCCGGCGGATATTCGAGCAGGCACACGAGTTTATCGACGAGAACTACGAGAAGGTGTAGGACCAGACGACCGTCTCGCCGGTGCCGTCGTGCCGTCCACGCACGTGGCAGTTCGGCCAGCAACCGGCCACAGCCAGCGCTACCGGCCGGGTGTCGACTCCGACAGCAGAGGGAGCAGGTCACCGGTCACCTCGACGACACACCCGGGGGTGACCGACTCCGTCGCCTCGTGCCTGGCCGGCGCACCCTCCCCGGCCACCCACGCGCTCGACATCCCGACGGCCCGCGCACCGGCGATGTCCGAGTCGCGGCTGTCACCGACGAACAGCGCGCGCCCAGGTCGCGTGTCGACCCCGTCCAGCGCCCGTCTGAACGGTTCGGGGTGGGGTTTGCTCGGTGTGTCGTGGCCGGCAAACACCGCGGCGTCGAAGCGGTCGGCGACGCCGAGACTGTCGAGTTTCCGCCGCTGTGCGTCCGGCGGTCCGTTCGTGACCAGCCCCAGCCCGTACCCCCGTTCGTGAAGGTGTGTCAACAGGTCGGCGGCACCGTCGAGGAATCTCACGCGCGTCTGGTCGCGCTCGGCCGCGAACGCATCTGCGACCGCACGCCCGACCGCCGGGTCCCGTTCGCGCTCGCCCGCGATGGCCGCGAAACAGTTCGCCCTGAGTGTCGCCATGTCCTCGCTGTCGTCGAGAAACTCGCCGAACCGGTCGTAGTAGGCCGTCACGTCGAAAAACGGCTCCACGCCCGCCCGCTCGAAGGCGACCCCCAGCACCTCGCCCGCGGAGCGCTCGTACGTACAGAGGGTGCCGTCGAGGTCGAACAACACCGCATCGATGTCGTCAGGTGTGGGCCTCGCTCTGTGTGTGTGCTCATCCTGGTGGGGTTTGCCGTCGCGTGATGTCGTGTCGTCTGTCATTGCTTTGTTGGCCACAGGAACCGCTCGCGTATCCTCTCCGCGGTGCGGGGCGCGAGTACCGCAAACAGTGTGGTGGCCCCCGACTGGTTTCGTCGACAGTCAGGGCCGTCGGTGTGGTCGTTCTCGACGCGTCACGGGCGACAAGAGGCCACCACCCGACAGCGGGTACACGGTTTCCGAGCCACGTCAGTCCGTCCGGGGCAGCAGTCGGGCGGCACCGGCAAACGAGACGAGCGCGAACAGTGTCAACACGAGCAGGGCGACGTACACGTCCGGAACCGGCCAGGAACCGGGAACCTCCTCCCCGGTCCCGTCGGCGTAGGTGACCGCCCGGACACCGCGACTGAAGTAGGTCAGCGGCGAGAGCTCCACCGGAAGCCAGGCCGGAAGCATCTCGCGGGGGACAAACGCCTCCGAGAGAAAGGCGAGCGGAAAGGCCAGCCCGTTGCTCGCGGCGATGACACCGTCCTGTGAGCCCGCGAGCGAGCCGAGCATCGCCCCGACACCGCAGAACAGCGCCACCCCGACGACCACGAACGGGACGACCAGCAGCGTCTCGGCGGTGGCGGCGAGTGTCGCCCCGGTGGCGACGACGACCAGCACGAGCAACAGCAGCGACGCGATACCGATGACGACTGTGTTGACGGCGGTCTGTGCGAGCAGCCACTCCCAGCGGCGCAGCGGTGTCGTGGCGAGTTTCTCGAACCGGCCCCCCTCGCGGTGGCGGGCCACCTCGCTGCCGACCCGGGACAGCGGCGTGAACAGGACGACCACCGCGAGATAGCCGGCGATGTACCAGCCCGGCGGCTCCGCGAACAGTCCGCCTGCGGTTGGCTGGGTCTCCACCAGCACGCCGAAGATGACGACGATGATGGCCGGAAAAAAGAACGTGAAAAAAAC
>JAQCNG010000281.1 GCA_028275145.1 Halovenus sp.
AGCGGCGTGAACAGGACGACCACCGCGAGATAGCCGGCGATGTACCAGCCCGGCGGCTCCGCGAACAGTCCGCCTGCGGTTGGCTGGGTCTCCACCAGCACGCCGAAGATGACGACGATGATGGCCGGAAAAAAGAACGTGAAAAAAACAGCCGTCCGCCGGCGGAGAAAGCTGTGCCAACCCGCCCGCGAGGCCGCAAGCAACCGCCGGGTCCGACTCACTGCTCGACCCCTCTGTTCTCCCCATCGCCGGTACGGGGCTGGACGGTCCGGCGCTCGACCGGCCGACCCTCTCGGGGTGGCTGTTCGACTGACCCGCCGGCCAGTTCGAGGTAGACGTCCTCGAGGTCAGGGTCGCGCCAGGTCAGCGACTCGTAGGCGACACCGCGCTCGTCGAGTGTCCGTGCGACGTCGCCGACCGCCTCGGGTGCGACCCCGCGGACGGTCAGTCGGTTGCCGTCGAGGCTGGCGTCGGCGAACCCCTCGGTGACCGACCCCGGGGGGTCGACACACTCGATTGCGAGCAGGCTCTCGCCGCCGTGGCGCTCGACGAGACTGGCCGGCGAGTCCACCGCCACCAGTTCGCCGTCGGCGAGCAGCGCCACCCGGTCGGCGAGTCGCTCGGCCTCTGCCATGTCGTGGGTCGTCAGCAGAACCGTCGTGCCGGCGTCGGCGAGACCCTCGAGCACCCCCCAGAGCGCGCGCTGGCCGGCGGGGTCGATACCGGTCGTGGGTTCGTCGAGCACGAGCAGGTCGGGGTCGTTGACCAGCGCCGTGGCGACGCAGGTCCGGCGCTGTTGCCCGCCTGAGAGGTTCTCGTAGTGGGTGTCGGCAGCCTCGCTCACCCCCACCGCCGCGAGCAGTTGGTCGGTCGACCGCGCCCCGTCGTAGAGTCCGCCGTAGTACCCGAGCAGTTCCCGCGGGGTCAGACGGGCCGGCGGGTCGAACGACTGGGGGAGCAACCCGATGCGCTCGCGGTTCACCGCCCGCGGGGACTCACCGAACAGGCTGACCCGACCCTCGCTGTCGGTGGTCCCGGTCAGCGCGCGCACGAGCGTCGTCTTGCCGGCCCCGTTTGGCCCCACGAGCGCGAACACCTCGCCGGTTTCGACAGTCACCGACACGCCCTCCAGGGCGACCGTCTCGCCGTAGCGCCGACCCACGTTCTCCGCAACGACGGCCTCCATATCTGGGCTCTGGTGTTGCCGGCCAAAAGACCGTTCGATTGTCGCCGCGCGCGCCGGTATCACGGCTCGCGGCCGGTGACCGGCCGCGGAGAGACAAAGTGATATTCCCCCTGGTCCAACACCCGGGTATGCTCGGCAAACTCCAGTGGCTCGCGCTGGAAGTAAAGTATCTCGACCGGGTGCAGGCGTTCTACGAGGCGTTTCTGGACCTCGAGGTCCGTCACGAGACCGACCGCGAGGTGGCGTTCGCGGCCGGCGACACGGCGCTGGTGTTGCGCGCCCCGGGCGACCCTCCCCGCGGGGGGCTCCACACCCACTACGCCGCCTCGATTCCCGCCTCCGAGTACGACACCTGGCACGACCGTCTCGACGGCCAGTTCGACCTCGTCGAGCAGTCGTTCGGGGACGCCCGCTCGCTGTACTTCTACGACCCGGAGGGCAACTGTGTCGAACTCGGCGAGCGCGAGGTTGCCGGACTGGGTGTCGACGGTCTCTTCGAGGTGGTGCTCGAGGTGGCAGACCTCGACGCCGCGCTCGCGTTCTACGAGGCACTCGGCTTCGAGGTGGTCGACCGGGGGGAGAACCGCAAGCGCGTGCGCACGACCACCGGCCCGCTCGACCTGGAACTGTGGGAACCCCACCTCGGCATCGCGGACGCCCGCGGCGGCGTCCACGTCGACTTCGCTGTGACCGCCGAGGACCCCGCCGCCGTGGTCGATTCCGTCCGCGACGACGCCGTCGCCGTCGAGGAGGTCGACGGCGGTTTCCGGGTGCGTGACCCCGACGGCCACAGCGTGTCGCTCGTGTGAGCGTAGAACAGGGCCTCACAGCGCTTGGAATCACATCTCGTTAGCTATTAAAATCGCAGGTTACACCCCAGTAAATCAGGGCGGTGGCGCTGATCTTAACCTCTGTATTCATCACGTGCTCCCCGTCCGTCTCAGGTTCAAAAAGATGTTTCGCCACCTACTGTTGAACTCCGTAATTTTCTGCGACACCGCCTCGCGTGTTCTGCGACATATCTCAACGATAGAACGACAGACTGGTATCACGGTGTGGCCGTGAGAGTAACTGGCGGCAGTCACCGAAGCCTTATCACTGTGATTTACGTCTATTCATGTATGTCGAGTCCGTCACGCGACGGGACCCAAGAGGGGGTAGAGTTCATCTATGAGGATGACGGGAGTGTGACTGCCCGCGATATCGAAACCGGACTTGCGAGAGGTGGAGACACTCGTGCCGACGCCCTCAGGGCACTGGCGGAGGTACTCCAACTTGAAGATGGAGGCGGCGACCCTATCGACGACCCGGATGAGTTTCTGCAGAAAGAGCTGAATATTAATCCCGACGACCTGACCGAGCACGACGACCTGCCGGAGTTCATGCAGTGAATGGTCCGGAAAACGTTCTCCGGGCGCGAGATAGCAAAGGTCCTCCGCAGTTTTGGCTACGTCCCCGTCTCCCGTGAGGGGAGTCACGTCCGCCTCCGATACGAGCATCCCGAGACCGGCGAGGTACGCAACGTCGACGTGCCACAGCACGACGAGGTACGGATCGGAACCCTCCGGTCGATTGCAGACCAGTGCGGTGCAGACGACTTCGAGGCCTGGTGTGAGTGGATCGACGAACACGCCTGACAAATAAAAATATTTCATACAGAGGGCCGGACGGCAGTCGGGTGACGAGCGGTGCGCGGCCAGACCTCGACTGGCGAACGGCGAACGGTGCGGGGTTGACCGCAGGGAGACCTCGACGAGCGAGCAGGGAGCCGTGAGCGGCCCGGACGACGCGGGCCCCAGTTCCAGACTGGTGTCAGCCAGTCTCTTCGAAGACAAAGGCCCCGTCGCGCTGGACCACTTCGCCGTCGACCTCGATGTAGGCGTCCTCGCTCATGTCGACGATCATGTCCATGTGCATCGCGCTGTTGTTGCCCTCGTTGTCCGCCCCGACAGTCTCGTCGTAGGCCCGACCGAGCGCCATGTGGACGGTGTCGCCCATCTTCTCGTCGAACAGCATGTTGTAGGTGAACCGGTCGATGTCGCGGTTCATCCCGATGCCGAGTTCGCCCAGACGGCTCGCACCCTCGTCGGTGCCGAGCACCGCCGTCAGCACCTCCTCGTTTTTCTCGGCGCTGTGTTGGACCACCTCGCCGTCCTCGAAGCGCAGGCGCACGTCCTGGACCTCCCGGCCCTGTGCCATCAGCGGCTTGTCGAAGTGGACCTCGCCCTCGACGCTGTCGACGACGGGGGCGGTGTACACCTCACCCCCGGGGAGGTTCTTCTCGGCGTAATCGTTCTCGGTCGGGTTACCCGCGACAGACATCCTGA
>JAQCNG010000343.1 GCA_028275145.1 Halovenus sp.
AGCGGACACGGCCCGCGCGGCGAGTGTCCGACCATGTGGCGGGAGCGTGCGTGGGTCCGGACGGCCGAAAACAGAATATAGGGGGGACATCCTAGTGTGTGATATGCTGCTGGTGCTGTGTGTCGACCGCGACAACGACCTCGGCCGGAAGACAGACGCCGAGACGCCCGTCGTGGGGGAGACACAGGTCCGCGAGGCGGCGGTCGAGCTAGCGACGGTCGACCCGGAGGACAGTGACGTGAACGTGCTGTTCGAGGGGCTGCGCATCGCGGACAGCGTCGACGAGCCGGTCGAGATTGCCGCGGTGACCGGCACGGAGGGCCGGGACGTCGAGGCGAGCCGGCAGATTCGCAGACAGCTCGACTGGGTGCTCGCCGGAATCGAGAGCGAGGAGGTCAGGGCGGTCGTCGTCACGGACGGCGCACAGGACGAGTCGGTGCTGCCGGTCATCCGCTCGCAGGTGACCGTCGACGGTGTCAGCCGGGTCGTCGTCCGGCAGGCACAGGCCCTCGAATCGATGTACTACACCATCAAGCAGGTGCTGGCGGACCCGGAGACGCGGGGGACGCTGCTGGTGCCGCTCGGCATCCTGCTTCTGGTCTACCCGCTCGCGCTCGTGGCGACACTGCTCGACCTGCCGGGAACCGTGTTCGGACTCGTCTCCGGACTGCTCGGTCTGTACCTGCTCGGACGGGGGTTTGGCGTCCACTCCTGGCTCGCCCGGCGTGCCGGCCGGACCTGGCAGGCGATGTTTACCGGCCGCGTGACTCTGGTCACGAACGTCGTCGCCGCGGCACTGCTCGTGGTGGGCGGTGTCGGTGGCCTCCAGGGGGTCGAGGAGCTGCAGACTGCCGTGACCGACGACCCCGGCGTCGTCGGCGTCACCGCGGCCTTCGTCTCGGGTGCGCTCCGGTGGGGGGCCGCCGCCGGCGTGACCGCCAGTTTCGGACGCGTCACAGACGAGTATCTCGCCGGCGAGTTCCGCTGGCAGTACCTCAACGCCCCGTTCTACGTGGTCGCTATCAGCACCGTCTTGCACGGGGTCAGCGCCTTTTTGCTCGGGAACGCCTCGCTCGAGTACGTCGCGGTCATGCTCACCGCCGGGACACTGCTCGGACTCGCGAGCACCCTCTCCTTTGCCGTCGCCGAATCGCGGGTCGGCGGCCGGCCAACCTGATACGGGTACTGTGCAGGGTTGTGCCCGCACGGCGGCCGCGATACCGTGTGGCGAGTCCTCGACAGCGAGACACGCGGGCTGTGAGCGTCGCTCCGCCCTGTGGTCGTGGGGAGCCCCGTCGATACACCGTATGACGCGATATCGAATCGGGTGTGCCGGCCGGGGGGCTGTCTCCACCCGAGCGGGGGCCTGGCGGCGGGCGCTCGCACACGCCTCGAAAGAGGAGTCTTAAGTGCGTGGGTCGGGTATCCGCATGCACTATGGCAAACGGCAAGTACGCCGCGCGGAAGCTGAAGAAGGACCGCCAGAAGCATCGGTGGTCCGATTCGGATTACGCGCGTCGCGCACGGGGACTCGGCGAGAAGTCCGACCCCCTGGAGGGTGCGCCCCAGGCGCGGGGTATCGTCCTCGAGAAGATCGGTATCGAAGCAAAACAGCCCAACTCGGCCATCCGCAAGTGTGTCCGGGTCCAGCTCATAAAGAACGGCAAGCAGGTCTCGGCGTTCTGTCCCGGCGACGGCGCAATCTCATTTATCGACGAACACGACGAGGTGACCATCGCGGGTATCGGCGGCGCAAAGGGTCGAGCGATGGGCGACATCTCGGGTGTCAACTACAAGGTCGAGAAGGTAAACGGTGTCTCGCTGATCGAACTGGTGCGCGGAAACGCGGAGAAACCGGTGCGATAAGATGGCAACAGAACAGCCAGACCCCGACGCGCCGGTCGACGAGGACACCTCGGCACGACTGTTCGGGCAGTGGTCGGTCGACGACATCGAGTACGGTGACGTCTCCACAGAGCGGTACATCACCGTGACGCCGGTGGCCCACACGATGGGCCGACACGCCAACAAACAGTTCAAGAAAAGCCAGATCAGCATCGTCGAGCGGCTCATCAACCGTCTGATGCAGACCGACGAGAACACCGGTAAAAAACAGATGACCACGCGGATGATCCGCGAGGCGTTCGACATCATCCACAGTCGCACGGGCGAGAACCCGGTGCAGGTGCTCGTCCACGCCGTCGAGAACGCCGCGCCCCGGGAGGAGACTGTCCGCCTGAAATACGGCGGCATCTCCGTGCCGAAGGCTGTCGACGTCTCCCCGCAGCGCCGGGTCGACCAGGCCCTGATGTTCATCGCGCAGGGGGTCCACCGCGCCACGTTCAAATCCGAAACCGACGCCGCCGAGGCAATCGCCGCACAGCTCACCGGCGCCGCCAACAACGACGTCAACACCTACGCGGTCGAGCAGAAAGAGGAGAAAGAGCGCGTCGCGGCGGCCGCACGGTAACCACGAACTCGGCTGTCTGTTCTCACCGGATGCCGCGCTGTCGTCTCGTGCGAGAGGATAGAGCCCGCCAGCGATATCCACACCGAGTTCGAGTTCTGACCGCGCGCGCCGCTCCCCACACGTGATGTGAGCCTGCGCGTGACCGGACAGACCGTCTGCGAGCAGGCTCGGCCACTGTCAGCACGGCCAGATGGGGGTCAGAGCCGGTCGTCGATGCCGATTGCCGGGTGGGAGTGCTGTGACAGCCCGGTTGGGGGTGTCTCTCTTCGAAACGTCTAACCGGGAGGGGGGCCAACATACGGTGATGCCAACCGTAGAATACCTCAACTACGATGTCGTCGACGACAAGGGCTGGGACATGTACGACCCAGATGTCTTCGAGAAGGCCGCAGAGGAGGGACTCTCCGACGAGAATTACGGCACGCTGGAGGTCAACCCGGGGGAGTATATCCTCGAAGCCGCGGAGGCACAGGGGTACGACTGGCCGTTTTCCTGTCGTGCCGGCGCGTGTGCGAACTGTGCCGCCATCGTCATCGATGGCGAGATCAACATGGACATGCAACAGATCCTCTCGGACGAGGAGGTCGAAGACAAGAACGTCCGGTTGACCTGTATCGGGTCCGCCGAAACCGACGAGGTGCAGATCGTTTACAACGCAAAGCACCTCGATTACCTCCAGAACCGCGTCATCTGACGCGCTGGGGTCTATTCTTCCGCTATCGAGTGCCGTCGGGCAGCGTGTCCGCCAGGAAATCGGCCACGCACCCGCCGACCCGCGCGCGCTGACCGACGAAAAAGTGGTCGGCGGGGAACGGTTCGACGGTGTGGTCGTGCCCGCGGGCGCGCTCGACGACCGGCTCCCAGTCGGCGGTGTCGTCGCGCTCGCCGTAGACCACCTGCACGGGGCAGTCGAGCACGTCGAGTCCCGTCAGGACCCGCTCGCCGACGCTCCCGACGGCGGGTGCAAGCGCCGAGACAGCGGCCGGTTGGGTTCCCGACGAACTGTCGGCCATCGCGGCGAGTGCGACCGCTCCACCGAAACTGAACCCGAACAGCGCGGTCCGGTCGTACTCCCGGCGGGCCCAGTCCAGTGCCGTCCAAACGTCGTCCTGTTCGCCCACCCCCTCGTCCCAGGGGCCGTAGTCGAAGCGCAGACAGTCCACCCCCGGCGGGAGCGCGTCACTGACTGCCCGGAGTCTGCTGTCGCTCCGGTCACCCCCTGCCTGTGGGTGTGGCGGGCAGGCAACAACGACTGCCCGACCGTCTGTGCCGTCACGTGTCGCCGACAGCGTCCGTCTGTCACCGAGTTGGGTGCGCATAGCGGGGGTAGGATGTAAGAATTTTAAGTTTCGCCGGTTCGTTGGTGTATGTATGGGAATACTCGCGCGCACCTCGAATATCGTTCGGTCGAAGATCAGCTCCCTGCTCAACAGGGCAGAAGACCCCGCACAGCAACTGGATTACTCCTACGAGCAGATGCAGGACGAGCTTCAGAACGTCAAGCAGGGTATCGCTGACCTGACCACGCAGAAAAAGCGCCTGGAGATACAGAAGCGTCGCCTCGAGGAGAACGTCGAGAAGCACAACGAGCAGGCGCGGGCCGCCGTCGAGCAGGGCCGTGATGACCTCGCGCGGCGGGCTCTGGAGAAGAAAAAACAGAAGATGAACCAGATAGAGGGGCTAGAACAGCAGGTCAGCGACCTCGAGAAGAAACAGGACGACCTCATCGACCAGAAAGACCAGCTCAAACAGCAGATAGAGCAGTTCCGCACAAAAAAGGAGACCATGAAGGCCCGCTACGAGGCCGCAGAGGCGAGCGCGCAGGTCAGCGAGGCCGTCACAGGGGCCGGCGACGAGATGGAGAACGTCTCCCGGACGATCCAGCGCGCGGAGGAACAGACCGAGGAGATGGAGGCCCGGTCGGCGGCGCTGGACGAACTCCGCGAGACGGGTGCACTCGAGAACGCAATCTCCGACAAGAGCCAACTGGACCGGGAACTCGAGGAGATATCGACCGACAGCGCCGTCGACACCGAACTCGAGACACTGAAAACCGAGATGGGCGAGGGCGCTGCCGAGGCCGAAACCGAGTCCGCGTCGGCCGGCGCGGAGACGGAAACAGGAGGCGGAGCCAGCGGCGCGGATCTGGACGCCGAACTGGAGGACCTCGACGCCGAGGTGACCGAGGAGGACGTCGACAAGGAACTCGAGGGGCTCAAAGAGGAGGAGTGACACAGCGACCGGACGGCGACTCCAGCGGGTGGGTCACCCCGGGTTGTCTGTCCGGCCACAGCACGGTCAGGCGTCGAGGGTAGCGCGTCTCCCGCCGGGCGCACCTTTTTTACCACGACGGGCGATGTTCGAACCGATGTACGCCGACCTGCTACTGCCGACAGACGGGAGTCCGGGGACCGCGGAGGCACTCGACCACGCACTCGCCATCGCGGGCGCACACGACGCGACGGTCCACGTGTTGTACGTCGTCGACCGCCGGCACCACATGGCCGCGCCGGAGGAGACAAAGGCGGAGATACGCGATGCGCTGGAAAAGGAGAGCGAGCGCGCCACAGACGAGGCCCGGCGTCGTATCGAGGCTGAGGGGTTGCCGACCGTGACCGCCGAGCGGGAGGGGGTCCCCCACCGGGAGATTGTCGCCTACGCCCACGACCACGCCGATATCGTGGTCATGGGGACCCACGGCAAGACCGGTCGCGAGCAACTGGCCACCCTCGGGAGCACCACAGAGCGGGTGGTCGAGCGCAGCAACAGGCCGGTGCTCGTGGTCGATATCGGCGACGCGTAACTGTGAACCCGGGCGCGGTGTCTGTTGGTCGGCGACACTCACCGGGCGTGTGCCGCGAGATAGACAAGCGTGGCCGCGCCCGCCTCGACGGTCTCGGCGACCGGTGCGACCGAGAGCAGGTCGAACAGGGCAGACACCGACCCACAGCGACGTTTCGCTGTCGGTTTCCGGACCGGCGAGGGTCGGAAGATAGAAGAGTCACCGGAGATAATCTGCGCATATGAACACGCCAACAGACGTCAGTTCCTACGTTCGGGTGCTCAAACTCGCGAGCACACCCTCGTGGGAGGAGTTTAGCCAGGTGGCCAAGATTGCCGGTATCGGCATCCTGCTCGTCGGGTTCATCGGGTTCGTTATGTTCACGTTCATGACATACATTCCGGGCGGCCGGGGTGTCAGTGAGGCGGCGATGCTGCTGGGGTGACCGCGATGGGCATCTACGCCGTCAAGACCACCGCCAGCCAGGAACAGACCGTCGCAGACATGATCATGACCCGCGAGGAGGAGTCGGTCCACGCCGCGCTCGCGCCGGACTCGGTGACCTCGTACGTGATGGTCGAGGCCGACGATATAAACGTGTTCGACCGGATTCTCGACGAGATTCCCCACTCCCGGGGTGTCGTGCAGGGGGAAACCTCGATGTCCGAGGTCGAGCACTTTCTCTCGCCGACCCCCGACGTCGAGGGCATCGCCGAAAGTGACATCGTCGAACTCATTGCCGGCCCGTTCAAAGGCGAGAAAGCCCAGGTCCAGCGCATCGACGAGGGCAAAGACCAGGTGACCGTCGAACTGTACGAGGCGACGGTCCCGATTCCCGTGACAGTGCGTGGCGACCAGATTCGCGTGCTCGACTCCGACGAGCGATAACGTTCTGAGCGTGTCTACACCGCCGACGAAGCACCTCGGTAGCGACTGGCCTCTCCTGCCAGACGACTCGCGTGTCCGGATGGCGTTCTATATCTCGACATACGGTTTATCGGCTGGGGTCGACCGGGAGGGCCCGGACACAGGCGCGAGTGCCGGTTCCGCGTTCCGAACCGTTTTCTGAGACCGTCTGCCTGCCGTTACACTGAG